>JAKAJP010000028.1 GCA_021824915.1 bacterium | reverse complement strand
CGAATTAAACCAAAAAGATGGCCGCTGGATAACAATATTGGCTATGGCAATTTTCGTATTACTCTCCTTGGGTGCAGTCGTATTTCTTTATTATCAAAACCAACAACTAAAAACTTTGCTAACGTCGTATCAATTCACCCCGACTCCATCTGCCAGCTCAGACCCTACATCTGACTGGAAAACCTATACAAACCCTATCGAAAAGTTTAGCTTTAGATATCCTTCTAACTGGAAGATTGATATCAGCAGCGAGAATGGCGACGTAAATAAACAAAACATAATTATCAAACTGACAAATGGAGATGCTCAAATACAACTATATGCAAACATGATGGGTATAGGTGGAGTTGGACAAGACTATCAAGGAACGCCACTTACCCTGGATGGCGTTAATCTTTTCAGATACAAAATGACCGGAGCTGATGGCAAAACCATGATTATTGGCTTAACAGACGAGCTAACTCAAAGCCTTGGTTTATTCCGTTTTGATGGAAAAACATACGGATTTAGCTTGAGCTATCCAATAAATCTTGATAAAACTCAGGAGGAAACCAATCTCGAAAAAGATTTCGATCAAATCCTCGCTACGTTTAAGTTTTTGAGAGCGAGCTCTACTCCAATTTCTTCGCCAACACCTTCTTTACAGCCTCAACAATACTAGGTGAAGTAAGTCCAAATTTTTTCCAAAGTTCTTTATAATCTCTAGCTGATTCACCAAATGAGTCGTGTACCCCGATAAATTCGATCGGAACGGGGAAACTTCCACTCAAGACTTCGGCAACTACACCCCCCAACCCTCCTGCAATCTGGTGCTCCTCAACAGTCACAACCGCCCCGCAAGTTCTCGCCGCACGGATAATGGCCTGTTCATCTATCGGCTTAATTGTGTGACAATTGATAATATTTACTTCAATTCCATTTTTTTCGAGGCCGTGGGCGGCGTCTATTGCTTCAGCTAGAATTGGCCCTGTTCCAATAATTGCAACCTGCGGGTTTTTCGACTCAATCAAAATATTAGCTTTCCCTATTTCAAATTTATCGTCCGGTTTTGTGATTTCGGGTGAATCCTGCCTAGCCAACCTTAAATAAGTTGGTTTCTTATTTCCAGTAATAGCCTTGGTGGCTTTTTTTGCTTCTTCAAAATCAACCGGTGAGACAACAATCATGTTAGAAATTACACGCATCAAAGCAATATCTTCTAAAGATTCGTGAGTTGCACCGTACATGCCGGCACCAAAACCTGCATGAGCGCCAATGATTTTAACCGGCAAGTCATTTAACGCAGCTGTTACTTTTATCTGTTCCCAAGTTCTCCCCGGTGAAAAAACGGCGTAAGAAGTTGTAAAAGGAATTTTTCCAGCTTCCGCCATTCCGGCAGCAATTGTCACAAGCCCTTGTTCGGCAACTCCAACCTGAAAAAATCTGTCGGGAAATTTTTCAGCAAATTTCTTAACCCGGGTTGAGTCAGCCAGATCCGCGGTAAGTACAACCACATCATGGTTTTTCTCACCTATCTCAACTAAGGCTTCCCCAAATCCGTCACGGATTGATTTCATCTAGATAGCTCCTCCATGGCTTTCTTATATTCCTCTTCATTTGGAGCTTTTGCGTGCCAATCGGGATTCATCTCCATAAAACTGACCCCTTTCCCAAAAGTTGTGTTTGCAATTATCACTGTTGGCTTACCCCGATTTTCTTTGGCTGCTTTCACCGCATCGAAAATTTCGTCAAAATTGTTTCCGTTAATTTCAATAACATTCCAATCACTTGCAATGTATTTTTCAGCCAGGTTCCCAAGTGGCATTATTTCCTCAGTTGTCCCTTCTATCTGAATCCTATTCCGATCCACAAACTGGATTAGATTTTCAAGGTTGTACTTTGCCGCAAAATTTAATGCCTCCCAGTGGTTACCCTCATCGTGTTCTGCGTCACTAGTCATGCAATAAATAAACACGTCACGTTTTATGGCTGCAAATCCCGCAGCTTGAGCCAAACCCAGCCCCAATGGACCTGATGTGCTTTCAATTCCTTTCAGTTTTGTTCTCTCGGGATGGCCTTGAAGAGGCGAGCCTAAATCGACATAGGTCGAAAGCAATTTTTTCTCAATTAAACCCTTTTCTGCCATAACAGAATAAAGAGCCGGGCAAACATGGCCGTTACTTAAATAAAACTTATCACTTGCGTCCATTATCCCAAAATAGAGCGCAACTAAAATCTCCGTGGCGGACAAACTTCCTCCGGGATGTCCGCTTCCAGCCTCGTAAATCATCTTAATGATGTCGCGTCGCACCTCACGCGCTATCTTTTGAAGTTCATCATTTTGTAAACGCTTTGTCATATTTATCCTTACTTCCATCCCCGTCGTGATTCCTTTGCGAAAGCTTTGTCTCAAATCTTTCGATTTCTTTCAAAACTTCGTCCTTCGATCTTGCTATCTCAAAAACACTCATTTCCTTTGCATCTATATTCATGTTGGTTTTAATAACATCAATAATTGGAATCCAGTGTTCGCCAAAAAGGATAAAGGGTTTGTGGTGTCCATAATATAATTTTGCCAATGTCCAAGCAGTTCCAAATTCACTGATCGTTCCACTACCACCCTTGAAAATAACAAATATATCCCCATATTCCATTAACTTAAACATTCTTTCGACATAATTTGTAGCCACAATCTCCTCATCGCCAATGTTATTAAGGTATCTACCTTCAAAACCCGGCGCATTTACAGGGTCAAATGTAACGGTGATTGTTTTTCCGCCCGCTTTTTCTGCTCCGCTCGTTGCCGCTTCCATTACCCCCGGCCCCCCACCATCAACAATTACGTAACCACGTCTGGCTAACTCTTCCGCTACGTCAAAAGCTGCTTTATAGGTTTCGTCTGTGGGAGAAATATCTGCATCACCGAAGAAAGCCACGTTCTTAATAAACTTTTTACTGGTATACTTGTGTTCCTCCATTATTTGGATTTAAACGATAAAGTTAAAGGATCGGTCGGAGCACTGCCGCTGTCCAGGGTTCTACCAACCCGGATTACTTGTTCAACCAAGCGGTTCGCATACCCCCACTCGTTGTCATACCAAGCAAAGACTTTGACTAGATTTCCCCCGATTACTTGAGTAAGAGGTAAATCTACTATTGTTGACTCACTTCTACCAATGATATCACTGGACACTAATTCACCCTCAGAAACCGCCAAAATGCCCTTATATAAGGGGTTTTGCATTGCATCTTTAAATGCCTGATTTACCTCATCTACCGTAACGTTTTTCCGCAGTATAACCGCAAAGTCTGTAATCGAACCGGTGGCAACCGGAACCCTCAAAGCCCTACCGTCAAAAATGCCTTTTAATTCCGGTATTGTTTCTGTCGTTGAAATCGCAGCACCTGTTGTTGTTGGAACAATATTCATTGCGGCTGCTCTCGCCCGCCGAAGGTCTTTATGGGAACTATCCTGTAAAACCTGATCATCTGTATAGGCGTGGGTTGTTGTCATTGCCGCTTTTTCAACCCCGAACTTTGAATGGAGAACTGCCATCACCGGTGCAACACAATTTGTTGTACAACTGGCATTACTAATTATTTCCGGGCTGTCTTTCATTTCGTTAACACTTAAAACATAAGTTGGGACATTTTCTCCTTTTCCAGGTGCCGAAATAACAACTCTCTTAGCACCCCCAATGGCATGTTTTTTTGCTCCCTCCTCATCCGTAAAATGACCAGTAGATTCAATAACCACATCAACCCCGTATTTTGCCCAGGGAATTTTGGCAGGATCTCTTTGAGCCAAAATCGGAACTTTTACATTCTTTTCGGAAATCATCAAATTGCCTATTTGCGGATCTTCGTCAGTTACCTCTTCAGTCTTTTTGATCTCTTCGCTTTTGACCTCATACTCAAATTTCCTATACATTGTGTCGTAATTTGTGAGGTGTGCCCAGCCGGAAGTACTCATGCTGCCTGAAGTGTTAATCGCAGCAAATTGAAGCTCATCAAGATGTTTAAGTATACCAATCCTAAAGGCAATCCTCCCAATTCTACCGAAACCATTAATTCCTACTTTAACCATGGCAGTTACAAAACCATGTTAGCGTATAATTGAAGCTAATGAAAGTCTCTGTTATCGTTCCGGCATATAACGAGGAGAAATTCATCAAAAGAGCCTTAAGGTCCATAACCAATCAGCTCGTAGACGCGGATGAGATCATTGTTGTAAATAATAATTCCACCGATAAAACAATAGAGATTGCCAAAAAATTTTCAGTTAGGATTATTAACGAGAAAAGACAGGGAATGATTTTCGCAAGAAACCGGGGGTTTAACGGAGCCAAATACGATATTATTGCCAGAATAGACGCAGACGTGCAAGTTCCTCCGGATTGGATAAAACGAATAAAAAGAAATTTTGAAAAGAAAAGAATTGACGCCCTAACTGGCCCACTTCTTCTATCAGACCTTAAAATTGTCTCAAAATCAATTCTTCCTTCACATATTTACCTTGAATCGTTAAGAGCAATTTCCAATGGAAATAGATATTTAATGGGACCGCAAATGTCTCTGACGAGTAGTATTTGGGGTAAAGTAAAAGACATTGTCAATCTAGATGATAAAAAAGTGCACGAAGATTTGGATCTTTCCCTTAAAATTATGAAGGTTGGTGGAATAATAGGCTACGATCGAGGCTTGATCGTAAAGGGTTCGGCAAGAAGAATGAAAAAACATCCAGAATCTTTCTTCCTTGAATATCCTGTAAGGGTTGTTAAAACCTTTATTGAAAATAAAGATACCCTTAAGGCTATCTCCAAACAAAATACCAAGAAAGTACAGAAATTAATATTCCTATGACATAAAAAAGCGGAATAATTTTTACCCGTCCAATCTTTATCCAAGGATAATGATTTGTAAAATCGCTCCTGAACTCTGAAAAATTGACAACGGGATTAACTACAAACCACATAAAGTCTTCGAGTATATTTCCGGAAAAATAAGCGCTTACCAAGATACCAAAAAGCTTTTTATCCCAGCCGCTAATTACTAAAGGCAATGATAGAAGAAGTGGCCACATTACATAAAACAAGAAGAAATGATAACCGGTAATATAGTAATTCCCCCAAAGTCTAATTTTCCAACCAACCTTACCCTCCTCCATTGTTTTCCTACCCTCAACGTAGGCCTCCCAGAAAGAATTAGCAACTGAAGCCAGCCACACTATGGCAAATATTTCAATTGTTTTCATTTCAGCGCTTCAACTCCCGGCAGGGTATGTTTTGAAAGAAACTCAAGCATTGCACCACCACCTACACTAATCCAATCAAATTTGTCCGATAACCCCAAAAGTTTAATTGCTGCCTCCGTATCTCCTCCGCCGGCAATATTAAAAGCTGACGAATTAGCAACAGCGTTAAAAACCCTCTCAGTCCCCTGCCGATGACCTTGATCCTCATATTTTCCCAAAGGCCCGGATAAGACTATTGTTCCAGCTTTTTTAATCTCCGTTTCAAATCTGTCAATTGTGTTCAAGGTTATATCTTCCTTGTCCATGACCAGATTACCAATAACCACTTTACCATTTTGAAGTCTCACACTCTCTAAGGCGTGGTCTCCAAGGAAATCGGGAAGCCTTCCGCCAACCAAAACTTTATCTGCAACTTTCTCAAAAGCATTTATATACTGCTGTTTATCCTCCTTAACCCCGCTAATTACAAAGACTAACGGTCTCTTAGGGGCTTCAAAAACTTTTGAGAGATTTTCTACTTCTTTGATAAATCTAAAACCGGCAGCATGAGGTAACAACCCTGGTAAACCAACAATTGAAGCGTGCTCTCGATGAGAATCTGCAAAAGAATCATTAACATAGATATCTCCCAAACTAGCCAGTTTTTCGGCAAACTCGACGTCATTTTTTTCTTCTCCGGGATCAAAACGTAAATTTTCGTAAACTTCAGCTCCCCACTTATCAAAAATTGTTTGGAATGGCTTTAGACTCAAACTCTCATCAACCTTCCCCCCAGGCCTCCCCCTATGGCTAATAATTATTATTTCGGCATCCTTATCTTTTAAGTAATCAAGAGACTCTGTTGAAGCCTTTATTCTCAAATCATCAGGGTCCGGCTCACAATCCAAATCAAGCCGGAGCAAAACTTTCTTGCCGGAAACACCCAAACCCGAAATCTTAGGCAGGTTCATATTTCCAGTCTACCAGTAAAATGGCTCAACAGTAAACAGTCCGAAGATTAATTATTTGCTTCTATTTTTGCTATTTCCTGAAGTCGCTTCTTGTGACGGCTCTTTCTATCAAACTTAGTTTCCAAAAACACTTTTAACATCTCTTTTGCCTCACTTTCTTTCGTAAAATCTGCCGCCAAGACTAAGATATTCATGTCGTCATCGCTTCTCCCCGCTTTAATTTGACCAATAGATTTACCGAGGGATGCTCTGACCCCATCAAATTTATTGGCGGCGACCTCAACTCCAACACCGCTCCCACAAACAAGAATTCCGAGAGAATCCTTCTCCTTACCAACGACGGAGCCAACTAGTTCAGCGTACTTGGTGTAGTCGTCAGAAGTGTCCAATGCCTGCGCACCCACATCGATAAATTTATAGTTCCAGCCAAAAAGCCACTTGGCAATCTTTTCTTTTAAGTTAAATCCCCTATGATCTGCACCAATATAAATCATTTGAATCCCTCCGTTAGATCTAGTAGCTCCTTTGCCGGGTCAACTGCTTTAACTATATCTGTCGCTACAGCGACTCCGACCGCCCCCAACTCTAAACTTTTTTTAATATCGTCACGCGAATGAATCCCGGCTCCGACCACCAGTGGAATTCCTTTTGTTTTTGCAACCTCACTCGCCTCCGAAATAACTTCGGGCTTCGCCTGTGCAACAGAAATAGTAGTTGATCCCACTAATTCGGGTGGCTCATAGGCAACAAAGGTAGGTGCAAGTTCACAAATTTTTTTGAGCTCCTCCAAATCCCCAGCAAATATCAAAGTCTTAAGATTTGCCTCAAAGGCTTTCTTGTTAGCGGTATAAAGCGCATCAAAATTATCAAATTTATGTTCGCTATGATTCAAAAACACTCCGGCAACACCAATCCTAGCCGCCTCCTCGGGGAGTGTCCAACCCGTATGCGGACCAAAGCTGACCGGATCAACATGCTGAATCCAAACCTCAAGTGATGTAGAAGAAACAATAGACTCCGCATCAATCACTTGAACAACCGGGACTATTTTAACTTGGCTTAGGTGAGCAACTTCTTCCAAAATACGCGTTAAGGCAACCGCTTTTTGCCCGCTTCCCTCTTCATAAGCCTTGTAATTAACAAAGATCATTCTTGAATTCCAAGCAGGGAATTTAGTTTACCCTTATCGAAACCCAAAACGTTTTCCTTGGTACCGTTATCTAAAGTGACAATTGTAAAAGGAACTCCCAAAAATCCGTTTGATGCAGCCATCATTTCAGTTCTTGCTGTCTCATCTGTGTCAACAAGTTTTTCGGAAAAAGCTACACTCTTCTGAGTCAGGTAGTCCTTTAGCATTTTGCAATACGGACAAGTGGTTGTTGAATAAATAATTACTTGCACACTACTTCACCTCCATTGTTCCTCGCATCCCCAAATCCCTATGGCCATCTATGTTGCAATAAAAATCAAATGATCCGGTTTTGTCGGCTGTAAAACTTAAGGTTCCACTTCTTCCCGGGGCTACGCTCCCGGTTGTAACTCCATAGCCATCCATAAATAATGTGTGCGAGGTTGCTCCGGCGTTTTTGAGGGTAATCGAAACACTATCCCCCTTCTCTAAACCAATCGAGCTTGGGGTAAATGAATATTCATTGGCAACTATCTCAATTTCCTTGGAACTTGAGTTTGAACCCGTTGGGGTTTGCGAAGTTTCTCTGGAATTGATGTTTGTATTTTTAATTATTGGCTTTTTAATGGTAAAGGCACCCACCACCACAACAACTATAAATACCAAAACGGCAATAAGTATGCTTCTATTCACAATCTAATATTACCCGAGTTAGAAGGAACCTTCAAGAATTGTGGTGCTACCAAGCTTAATCTCAACCTTTTGACCGCTTATCTTTCCATCAAAAAGAAAGCCACCTTTAGCCGATCTCATTGTCCCTAAAAGTTTTCCGTCAACAAAAACCTGATAATACTTACCCGATGCTATTTCCGGAAGATCAGCCAAAACCGTATCCCGTGTTGCAATTCCGCTTCCATTTCCACCGCTAACATCTTTAAGTTCAGCCTTCTCTACTCCAGCCGGAACTTGAAAATTAAAAGTCTTATTTATTTGATCACTAATGCTTGGGCTTGCAGAAGGCGAACTTACAACTTTTTTATTTCTGGCACCTCTGATCCAAAGTACGGCAACAATTAATACGACCAGAACAATAAAGCCGATTACAATATCACGAGCTTTCATGGTATGGCCGAAAGATAACACTTTGGGTTTTGTTTGTCAAATTCTCTCCAAACCCGATTTTCCGCATAATCACCGCGCATTTCCCGCTAGCCTCAGTTTAACTTCAAATAAATTCCAAAAAGGGATAAAACTGCAGCTACCAAAAGCCATTGGGTTGAGGCCAACCAAATATCCGGCCCCAACCAACCTTCCGCCGCCAAAAGAACGGCGAGAACTGCCCCGTACATCATATATTTTGAAAGGTTTGTCTTCGTTCCTTTACCAAATTTCATTTTCTTCACCCCCCATCAGTTCATAATACCACTTGACTGGAAAACAACTTAAAACTACATTTACTCTAATCGGTGAATCACGGTGAAATTCCGTGGAAGTGCCGCTACTGTTAAATCCAGAGCCCGAAAAACCCGAGCAGGATATGTTAGCTGAACACAAAACACTTCTACTTGATACCTCCTTATATCCGCGATCCTCATTTATTGAAGCGGCCATGGCCGAGGACCTAGGAGGAATGGCCATTGAAAACGGGGACTTGCCGACTGAAAAACGAATAAACCAAAGGCGCTTTTTGATTTCTAACGGTGGTGTAATTGATCCCTTAACCGGCAAGGGTGTTTTAGAAAATATTTCATATAAATCAGAATTAGACAGATCAGAAAGTGCTGGAACGAGGGATTTTTACCAAAAATTAATAGACGGGCCTGCCAGAACGCTTGTCATTTCGGTAAGCCCGCCAGAAGGAGATTCACCTTATAAAGACGGCAGAGTGAATGTCGGATTTAAGGTTTCTGAGGGGGTAATTCACTTTTACGGAATTGTCACCAAATTTACAAGGGAACAGTGTCTTTACTGGTGTGTAAGAGCAACGGAATTTTCGGATAGTACCATTCCAACAAACGAGCCCAATGATCTAAGAAAGACCGCTTTTAACATCAATGTCCCCGAAGGAAATCCGTGGCTATTTATGGAAGAGTTTGCACCGTTAGATAGCCCTGCATGGAAAGAAATCTCCGAAGGAAAGCCGTGGCTACTTAAAAGAGAGGTTAAACAAAATTCGCTCGTTGTGGCTCAAAGAGTCGCTCCTTTACTTAAAATTGCCAAGACAAGAGAAGATTTTATCCTAATCGGAGCTTTTGCGGAACGGGAAATGGCAAGAAAGGGCTGGAAACTTAACGCCAGCGGAGGTTGTCCCGGGGTTCTCAACTCCGATCTTCTTGGAGGAAATTACAAAACCGACTCTTTTGGAAACAACCGGGAGGTCATGGAAAATTCGTTTCCCTGCCCTAAATGCGGGCAACCCATACCTTCCGGGCGCGGAATAACAACGTGCCCACATTGTGGAATTACTAAGGAAGAGGCCGGATCAACTTGTGCCTAGTATCTCTGTCCTCTGGGTTTAGGAACAAACGGGCGGATCAAATCAATATCGGCAGGTCTCTGTTTATAGGTGAAAAGAATTTTATCTATATAATTTCCCAAATCCCTATAGAAATAAACGTCCTTAAGTTCAATATCATCCGCCATGATATCCCCACTTCCGCTTTCCTCAAGTCTCGCCGGAGTTCTGGCATGGACCACCACATTACCAATGGCCATTTGTTTCCAAATCATATTTGGCGGATAAGTTTTTACTTTTACAACCTCGTCCCAGCTTAAAGTTCGAAAGTTGGTTGCGAAAAGGGTTGTCGGCTCAAATCTGACAACTCTCCGATCAGTGATGTAGGCAATTTCCCTACTTTCCCAATCCAATATGATTTTTGTCCCAACAACGACAATTAATAAAAATAAGCCCACTCCGCTCATCACAAAAACGTTTCCCAGAATTCCTATTTGAGTTCCCAAAATCACTAGTATTAAACCTACAATTAACGCTGCTACATAAACTCTAAGAAGCCCGAATATTGTTGTTAAGGGATGGGGGCGGACCACGTACAAAATCTTTTCACCCTCCTGGCGTCCATAAAAATCGCGCTCGGTATTGTGCATTGCCATAATAGATTGATTGTTACAATATAATTATACTTCATTGGGCTATGTATAAAAAAATTACAATATTCATTTCCATAATTCTTTTTTTCTTGATCGTAATGGTTTTATTTATAAAATTTGATACCTCTGGCGCCGCCGAGTTTACCGATAATGTTTTGCGTCCTGTTTTTGGTAACCAGGCAGTAATCTTTGTTGAAAGAATTTTTTATAATGCATCGGACAAGCTCACACAGTTTACATATAAACCCGGGGATACAAATCCGTTTACAGAAATGGGTTCAGAGAACATAACGGGAGGAAAACTAAACCTCACACCCCTTCAAGTAAATCCCACCCTGGTTATTATCAAAAACGAAGGTGTTTGGTTCAATAAGCCTCTCAAAATCTTTCCAAACACCGAAGTTTTAGCCTATACATTCGTACGTCCGGATGCTACACGCCCCTATGCAGTAGTAACCTTGGTTCAAGCCGATATGGGGAAACTTTATTTAGGTGCTGTCGCAGGAACAAAACAACCCGGCGGACCGGTTGGAAATCCCGGACCTGGAACAATTCCGGATAGTATCGTTAAAAATGGAAACTTGGTTGCAGCTTTCGACGGAGGCTTCCAATACCGAGATGGTCAATATGGGATGATTGTCGGAGATAAAATTTATTTACCTCTCAAAAACAATCTGGGAACACTTGTTGGTCTTAATAATGGATCCCTCCGAATAATTAACTACACTGGTCAGGATCTGGGGAAAAACGTTTCCTTTATACGTCAAAATTGTCCAATTTTGATTGAAAATGGCAATCTTTCCGTTATCGATCCAAAAAATAAAGCCCTCTGGGGAAGAACCTTAACAAGCGACATCTATACATGGCGAAGTGGCGTCGGGATAACCAAAGAGGGGAATCTTATCTATGCAGTCGGAAACAATCTCACCCCAACCACCCTAGCCTACGCACTCAAAATGGGCGGCGCGGTGGATGCAATTCAACTCGATATCAATCCTTTCTGGGTACGATTTAGTATATTTGATTATCAAGGAAGCGGAAATTATTCATCAACAGCCCTTATGAAAGGTGTTTATGATGGGGCCAAAAAATTTTTAGGAGGATATGAAAAAGATTTCTTCTTCCTATACAAAAAGTAGACTTCTGGATTAAGATTAAATAGTGAGAAATCAAAAAAATAAACCGGATTATTTCTATTTTAACCTCTCCTCGAACATAGCCTTAGTAATCATCCTTACGGTGGTCCTTTCGCTAAAAGCATTAAAAATCGCGATGTTCCCCGAATATGTTTTGGCTATCGTTTCGATAATTGCCGTTATCCCTGTCCTTGTAAATACATTCAAGGGGCTGGCAAAAAAAGAGCTAACAATAGACTTATTGGCGGCAATCGCACTCATCTTTTCATTTCTCGCCAGACAATGGAGTTCGGCGGCTTTCATAAATCTGATGTTGGCTTCCGCCCGAATTTTTGATCTTTGGACCCAAAAAAGAACAAAAAACATCGTCCAACACCTCCTTAAATACCGTCCCGAAAAAGTGAAGGTTAAAAAAGGTAAGAATTTTGAAGTGATCGGAATTGACAACGTCAAAGTCGGCGACATTGTAATTGTCGAAACTGGCGAAAGGATCCCGATTGATGGCATTGTTATAGAAGGACAAGCAAGTATTAATGAATCTACACTCACCGGGGAGAGCGCCCCCAAGACCAAAAAGGTCGGTGATCGGGTTTATTCCTCTACCCTAAATGAAAGCGGGGACCTCATTGTTAAAACTGAAAAAATCGCTGGGGAAAGCACCTTGGCTAAAATTATTCTCCTTGTTGAAGAGGCAAGTCTTAAAAAATCCCAAACAATCAGAATTGTTTCAATTTTTACCCAATGGTACATAATTGCAACGCTCTTCGGGTCGGCAATTCTTTTCGCACTGACGGGCAACACCCTCTTTGTTCTCTCAATTTTGCTAGTTGTTTGTGCAGACGATATTGCCGTCTCAATTCCTCTGGCGTTCACTGCTGCAATAGCTCGAGCTGCGCAGGCTGGAATTTTAATTAAAAGCTCAGATGTCTTGGAAAAACTTCCAAAAATAAAGACTTTCATTACAGATAAAACCGGAACGCTTACTTTTGGACGACCTAAAATTGTGGAAGTTAGAACCTTTTATAATACTTCAACCAAAGAGCTTCTGCGCTATCTTGGAGCCGCCGAAGCAAATTCAAGCCACCCCATTAGCCGGGCAATTTTGGAGTATGTGGAACATCAAGGTATAAAAATTGTAAACCCGACAGAATTTAACGAACTTCCGGGTGAAGGGATAGAAGTTAACTACCACAGTCGACGAATTTTTGCCGGGAAACTCGAATTCTTAAAAAGAAACGGGGTAAAAATCATGGAAAGCCAGATAAAAATTATTGAACAACTGGAAAGCGGAGGTCTTTCCATAACAGCGCTTGGTATTGGGTCAAGACTTCTTGGAGTTATTGTTTTTGAAGATGAAGTCCGGCCTTCAGCCAGAACTTTGATTGCCAGAACAAAACTTCTAGGCACGAGGCTTTGGGTAATGCTTACTGGAGATAATCCGGCCGTAGCTCAAAAGGTAGCAAGGCTCCTCTCAATTGACAAAGTTGAAACAAACTTAAAACCTCAAGATAAAATCAAATATATTGAAAAAATTAAACACGAGCAAAAAGGAGAAATTTTGGCTATGATCGGAGATGGTGTTAATGATGCAGCTGCTTTAGCTTTAGCCGATGTCAGTTTTGCAATGGGAGCAATTGGAAGCGATGCTGCAATAGATGCGGCCGATGTCGCCCTAATGAACGACAACCTTGGCAGAATTCCTGATGCGATTAAGCTGGGACAAAATACAAGACGAATAGTCAAACAAAACTTTGCCATTTGGGGAATAACAAATGCTCTGGGGTTAATACTGGTTACTATCGGAGTCCTAAACCCAACAGGCGCTGCAACTTACAACTTTGTAACCGACTTCTTCCCCATCTTTAATGCATTACGTGTCGGACTTAAATTCAAATCCTGATATAATTCTCCATATGAATAAAAATATCGAGGTCAGAAGAATAGGTCAAAAAGGGCGGGGGGTTTTTGCGCTCAGAGATTTTAAGGTGGGAGAAACCGTCGAAAACTGTCCGGTCATAAACATCACTCCCAAAGAAAGAAAACTAGTTGAAAGAACTATTTTCACCTATTACATTTACCCCTGGCGAAGCACCAGAAGCGGTTCCTTAGTCTTGGGTTTTGGCTCCCTCTATAACCATTCGTTTAATCCAAACGCAGATTGGAAGCAAAACTTTAAAACTCAGTCAATGGTCTATAGAGCAATTAAGCCAATTAAAAAGGGAGAAGAAATAACGGTTAACTATAACGGCGAACCCGACGATCAAACAGAAATAGATTGGTTCGAAGTGAAATAAACTTTAAAAAAGCTTTAACGGTGGGTGCCCGCAATTCTATTAAACTCTTCTGGTGAAATTTTACCGGCCGCAAGATCGGCCCTAGCCTTTTCAATGGCGGTGGCATTCGAAAGATTCAGCTCTTTATTCAATTCTGACTGCCTAGCAACATCCGTCCCAACACCACCAATAATGGGCCTCGACGCAACCTCAGCTTGAGCTGCTTCAGTCAATGTTGGTTTTGCCACATTTGTCTTCTCCGCCATAGTTGGTATTTTATTAAGATAACAGACAAAATGCAACAGATAAGAGGTTCTTCATTTCCGTGTTTTATGTAAAAAATTTCTAATGGGCAATCTTTCCATAAACCCAATAAACCAAACCTACCTTTTTACTTCTTTTTGCCCAACTTATACGCGTTGTAGCTAAGCCACCAAAGAAAAATTCCAGCAATGAAACTTAACCAAACCGGAACTTCAAAACCTGCATAGCTCAAACCGTAACCGGTAAATATCCTACTAAGATGCAAAAAACCCACAACACAAAAAATAAAACTTGAAGTCTTGAAAAATGTCTTAGAAGAAACCATCATTCTCACCCCCTTCTGAATTTAGTATGGTCACCAAAAAAGAAGTTGTCAAACCTTTGATCTCTTGCTAAGCACATACCGCACCGAAGGACTCAATGCTTTGTCTTTACGGTGAATGCAACCAATCCAGCAACAGGGTCTGCGCATTCCCTCTTTAAGTTCGCTCAGGACGCGCCTTACATGGTCTTTCCTCGTTTCTTCTTTTTTGACAAGAGTCGTCCAGCAAATCCACTCATTACGAGCAAGTGGTGTTATATCCTCCCATATAGCAAGCGCTTTGGGGTCAGAAATAAGTGCGTTTCGTAAATCCTCCGGTATTTTATGTACTACGCCGGAGGAAATTTCTTTTTTGGCCATAACGGGAATGCATCCTAACCCTGAAATTATAATATATGCTGAAGTTAAAATGTTACTAGTCTTTGGGTATAGAATAAATTGTGGGATCAAAAACTGCGTATTATCTGGCTGCAATTGCCGGGGTAGTAATAGGGAGCTTTATTCCCTCTTTGTGGGGTGACGGTGGTTTGCTTTCAATCACATCACTTATTTTTAGTACAATTGGCGGACTTCTGGCAATCTATCTAACCTGGAAATTCTTCAATAGATAAACCACGGAAGAGACATTTCTCAATAAGAAGTGACTGGCTCCGGCGGCAGGATTCGAACCTGCGACCTTGATCTTAACAGGATCCCGCGCTACCGCTGCGCCACGCCGGAATATCGAGCTCAATTATATCAACTTTGCCCAGTGTTGTATAATCTCCTCATGGCTCTTGGTTGGGTTGCAAAACAGGTTAGGGATCTCAAAGATCAACATCTCTATAATAATATTGTCACCGTTGATTCCCCCATCGGCTCCGAGATGGTTGTTAACGGAAAAAAGGTCTTAAATTTCTGCTCAAATAATTATCTTGGTCTTGCTAATCATCCAAAACTCAAAGAGGGTGCCGTTAACGCAATTAAAAAATTTGGAGTTGGTCCGGCGGCGGTTAGAACCATAGCCGGTACTACTTCCCTCCACAAAAAATTGGAAGAAAAGTTAGCCAAATTCAAAAAGACAGAGGCTGTTATTACACTCCAATCCGGATTCACGGCAAACTTGGCAGTCATCCCCGCTCTCGTTGGCGAAGGTGACCTGATATTTTCGGATGAGCTCAACCACGCCAGCATCATTGATGGCTGCCGATTAAGTCGCGCCGAAGTAATCCGCTACGCACATCTTGATACAAAAGATTTGGAAGAAAAACTAAAGACATCTAAAAAGGGTGTTAAAAAATTAGTCATTACGGACGGAGTTTTTTCAATGGATGGGGACATTGCCCCCTTAGATAAAATTTACGACGTTTCGTCGAAGTACGACGCAATTTTAATGGTTGATGATGCCCACGGAGAAGGTGTATTAGGAACCTCCGGCCGGGGAATTGTTGATCATTTTAAGCTTCACGGAAAAGTTGACATTGAGGTAGGAACAATGAGTAAAGCTTTTGGCGTAGTCGGAGGAATGGTTGCGGGGCGAACCGAAATAATCGAGTGGCTAAGCCAGCGCGCTCGGCCATTCTTGTTTAGTTCGGCCATGACTCTTCCCGATGTCGGTGCTTGTCTTGCTGCAGTTGAACTACTGGAAAAATCAGGTAAATTGGTTGAAAAACTTTGGGACAACGCAAACTATTTGAGAAGCGGTCTCAAAAAACTTGGGTTTGATACCGGAACCTCAATAACTCCGATAATTCCTTTGATGCTTGGGGACAGCAAACTTGCTCAAGATTTTTCTAAAGAACTCTTTAACGAAGGTCTTTTTGCCAAGGCTATTACCTACCCAACCGTTGCCCAGGGCAAAGCTAGAATTAGAATTATGAATTCAGCAGGACATACCCAAAAACAACTTGACCGCGCCTTGCAAATTTTTGCCAAAGTCGGTAAGAAACTAAAAGTAATTTAATGGCAAGAAAAATCTTGGTTACAGGAGCCTTCGGTCTGGCAGGAAGCGATTTGGTACCGGCTCTTCAGAAAAAATTCGGTAAAAATAACGTTTATGCTCTGGGAAATAAAACGATCCCCTCTGATTTTGACGGCAATTTAGTTACCGGCGACGTTCGTGACAAATCCTCCTTAGAGAGGATAATCAAAACCCATAAAATTACGGATGTTTATCATCTCGCCGGACTTCTGTCAGTTGGCGGCGAAAAAGACCCGGAGCTGGCTTGGGACGTTAATATCAATGGTTTAAGAAATGTTTTAGAACTTTCCCGGATTTATAAATTTAAGATTTTCTGGCCAAGCTCAATCGCAGCTTTCGGCCCCACAACACCAAAGGTCAAAACCCCCCAACACACGAGCATCGAGCCCACGACAATTTACGGGATTACAAAATTAACGGGAGAGCTTTTACTGCAGTATTATTTTAAACGCTGGGGAGTTGATGGGCGAAGCCTCCGTTACCCTGGGTTAATTGGTTACAAAGCTCCGCCGGGAGACGGAACTACAGAATACTCGGTACACATTTTTTATGGGCTTTTGAAAGAAAATAGATATAGCGCTTTTCTTAAAAAAGATGCCAGACTCCCAATGATGTATATTGATGATGCAATACGCGGGACCATAGAGCTGATGGAAGCTCCCGCCTCAAAAATTTCGGTACGCACCAGCTACAACTTTTCTGCAATAAATTTTACACCGGAAGAATTGGCGGACGAAATTAAAAAACTTTACCCGACGTTTAAGTGTGCTTTTGATCCGGATCCTATTAAACAGGCAATTGCAGATAGCTGGCCTGAATCGATCGACGACTCCGTCGCTCGCAAAGATTGGGGCTGGAAACACGAATTTACACTTCCAAAAATGACAAATGTAATGATAGTAGGACTGAAGAAAAAACTAGGAAAATAATTAATCCAGATAATCCTGAAGTTTCTTTCTGCGACTTGGGTGTTTGAGTTTTCGAAGTGCTTTGGCTTCAATTTGACGAATACGCTCACGGGTAACACCAAAAACACGGCCAACCTCTTCCAGAGTCATTGCCTTACTCCCTTCAAGTCCAAACCTTAACTTCAAAACTTTTGCTTCCCTCTCACTTAGTGTTCCCAAAACTTCTTCTAAATGATCTTTGAGTAGCTGCTTACTGGCCTGGTCTACCGGCGAAAGAGTGTTCTCGTCAGGAATAAAGTCCCCCAAAAAACTTTCCTGATCTTCTCCAACCGGAGCCTCCAAAGAAGTTGTTTCCTGTGCAATCTTAAATATCTCGCGGACCCTGTCCGGCTCAATTTCGAGTTCTTCCCCAATTTCTTCGGGGGTAGGTTCACGTCCAAGTTCCTGCATCAAGCGCCTGCTGGTTCGATAAAGTTTATTTATCGTTTCCACCATATGTACCGGAATGCGGATGGTACGGGCCTGATCGGCAATGGCGCGGGTGATAGCCTGACGAATCCACCAAGTCGCATATGTTGAAAACTTGTAACCCTTTCTCCAGTCATATTTTTCAACGGCACGAATTAAACCCTGATTACCCTCCTGAATAAGGTCAAGAAGTGAAAGCCCCCTGCCGATATATTTCTTAGCAATGGAAACAACAAGGCGGAGATTGCTTTCTGTGAGTTTATCTTTTGCCCTTTTATCTGCTTTTTCGTACCTTTTTGCCAGTTCAACCTCCTCTTCGGCATTCAAAAGAGGCACACGGCCAATCTCTCTTAGATATTGTCTTACCGGATCGGTCGATTCAATTCCTTCAAGTTTTGTTAAAAGCTCGATTTCCCGATCAAGCTTTTCTTTGGCTTTTTCATCGCTTTCAATTTCTTCAGGTGTAACCGACTCAAAAACGTCAATTCCTTCCGCCAGAAGCTTTTCGTAAAGTTCATCGAGCTCATCAATTCTTTCCTCGGCATCGGAAAAAATTTCCAAAATTTCATCCTGGGTTAAAAACCCTTGTTCCCTACCTTTTTTGATAATATCGAGTACTGGCTTACGTATCATTTGAATAGCACAAAGAAACTAATCTTCCTCCAAGATTACACCAACACTTTCACCTTGGTTTAACTTCGAAAGATTTTGGGTGAGAATTGTGAATTTGTTTTGTGCTTTATGAAGCTCTTCAAGTTCACCCGCTTCTTCCAGCTCTGCAATCCTAAGGGTCAATTCCTTAAGTTTTTGCTTTGCAGTAAGTATTTTAAGCTCTTTTACAACTAAATCAAGCTCCTTTTTAATTTCGTCAGGGTGGGTGCTCTCCCACTCACCCCTAAGGACAATGGCAGAAAAACCATCAACCAGCTCTTTCGGTAAACTTTTGGCAAATTCGGCTATTTCAAATCTCTTTTTCGGCCAGGCATCAAGTCCCTCAATAATTCTCTTAGCCAGCGGTGTGGATATTAAGGACCTTGTCCCTTTGGAGACCAAGATCAAAGGGTCAAGCTGAAAAGCCAATCCCAAAAGCCTTTCTTCAAGAAGTGTATGCCTGTCTTTAATTTGAGGTTGAGATATTTCTTTGGCCTCAGATTTTTTCTCGGGAGTCTCAACTTTTGCAACTTGCTCAGAAACCGCATTGACATCAACCCCCAATTTCTTTGCAATCAAATTAATGTAATGGGACTGGACAATTTTATCTTCAATTGCCGCAATAATCGGAGTTAATTCCCTTGAAATTCTGGCACTTCCCTCGCCACTTTTTGCGTCAAATCGGTCAAAAACCGAATCAATTAGGTAGTCCCAAACCCCCTCCGCATTAATCAAATCTTTTTTATAGGACTCAATGTCTCCCCTCGCAGCCTCATCAGGATCCTTAAATTTACTGATCTTGGCAATTTTGACCGTGACCCCCGAATTTTCGGCAACTGTTATTCCACGACGGGCCGCAGCATCGCCGGCAAAATCGCTATCCAGCGCCAAGATAAACTTCGGAGCAAACCTTGAGAGTAGTCGAACCTGTTCCTCTGTTAAAGCTGAGCCTTTTATTGCCACAATATTTTTTATTCCGGCCTGATATGAAGAAATCAAATCCAGTTCCCCCTCTACGATAATCGCAACTTTCTTCTTCTTAATATTTCCGCGGGTTATATTGAGGCCGTAAAGAACGCTACTTTTGTGATAGATTGGCGTTTCCGGAGAATTTATATATTTTCCTGTTTCCCGGGTGTCCCAAGGTAAAACTCTACCGGCAAAACCAATAGGATTTCCTCTGTGATCAAAAAGGGGAAAAATTACCCTGCCACCAAATCTATCGTAAATAGAGCTTCCGCGTAGAACCGCAATACCAGACTTCTCCAAATCCTGCGGCGCAAACTTCTTCTTACCTACCAAAAACTTTTGGATCAAAAGCGGATTATCGGGAGAGTATCCTAGCTGAAATTCTTCGATTATTGATTTTTTTAAACCCCGATCTTTCTCTAAATACTCCAGAGCTTTCTTTCCCAAGGGGTGGCTTAAGAGTAGATAGCTATAAAAGCGCATAGCTTCCTTATGAACTTCCGTTAATTTTTCTTTTTCGCTGGTCGCTCCAAATTGAGTTCTAACAAGCTTAACTCCAGCCCTTTCGGCTAAATACTTTAAGGCTTCCGGAAACTCCATTCCCTCAAATTGCTCCAAAAAACCAAAAACATCCCCTTTGGCATCGCAGCCGAAACACTTAAAAATCTGAAGCTCTGGGGAAACCATAAAAGAAGGGGTTTTTTCGCCGTGGAAAGGACAAAGAGCTTTATAATTTCGGCCAGCTTTTTTAAGTTCGATCCGTTCACCGATTATTGAAACAATATCGGTTTTACTTTTAACTTCCTCTACCTGATTGTCCATTCCATTTCGATTTTATCACACCCACCCGAAGAAAAGATGAAATTAGATTTCAAAATCCAAAATGAGCGGTAAATGATCGGAGATCTCATTTCTTGGAACTTCAAAGTTCTTTACTTTTACCTCAGACGAGACAAAACAATAGTCGGCGAAGTGCTGTTTCTCCTCATTCGGAAACTGATCCCATGTTAGATGGTTCCTAGTCTCTTTAATGTTGAATTCTTTAATCAAATTTTTGTAATCCGATTTCTCAAACAATTTAACACTTCTCGTTCCCGGCATTAAATTGAAATCGCCCCCAACAATCTTTGCTCCATTTTTGTTCAACAAAAAATCAATAATTTTTTCTGACTGCCTAATTCTCGCATGAGTGTCAAGTTTATGACCCGGCCTGGCTTTTCCATGCACGTTAATAATATATAAACTTTTGTTTCCGACAGACACCTTACATGGCATAGCAAAACCTAAATCGTTATAAACATTTCTGAATATTTTTATTGTTTCCAGAATTTTGAAAGAAAAAATCTTTTTAATAAATGTGGCCTGCCCATAAACAAAACCCATATTTCGATCAAAAAAACTTTTTTCATAAAATCCATTGAAGTCATGTAGGGATGATTTAAGTCTGGAAAATAGTTCAGGGCTGACTTCACTTAGACAGAAAATGTCGGCCTCTAATGAATTTTGGGATATAAAATCATAAAAAGATTGTCCAGCCTTTGCATACCACGAGTTCAAAAAGATAATCCGCATGATTAGCGGAGAGGGAGGGATTCGAACCCTCGGTAACCTTGCGGTCACACACGCTTTCCAAGCGTGCGCACTAGTCCACTATGCGACCTCTCCGAGTAAAGCACTGCTAGGAGAAGAGCACAAGCTGGGCTTATGCGACCTCTCCTTAGACAACTCTCCAGAGCCTCAATTATACCAGAAGTGCCCCCGATCGGAATCGAACCGATATCAGAAGATCCGGAATCTTCTACTCTGTCCCTTAAGCTACGAGGGCGAGGAGATCCTTTGCTTTGACTAAAACTTCCTTTTCTCTGTCAAAAGAAAGCCTTTCATACGCCTCGTTATAAGGCAGCCAGGCTATTTCTGAAGTTTCCCCATCAAATCCTTCCGGTAGGTCAGAAACCCACTTCATTAGATAAAAAGTAACAAATTTCAAAATTCTCCCTTTGCCGGGAAATGTGTAGAAATACTTACTAGATCCAATCTTCTCAATGATTTCTGCCTTAACTCCACCCTCCTCACGGACCTCCCTTAAAGCAGTATCTCTCAAAGAAGCTTCGTCCGCCTTAATTTTTCCGCTCGCCATTGGTCCTGGAATTCCTTCTCCGGCATCATCAATCCAACCTTTTGGAAGCCTCCAAACAGGATCAGGAAAGATGTCGCTTGGCATTGTTCTTGCTAAAAGCCAAAGCGCCTGTCCATTACTTTCTTTGAAAACTGCTCCGCCTGAAGAAAATTCTCGAATCACCTTACTTTGTGGGTCTTTTCCCACTCTTTCAGTACATCCTTACCACCTTTAAGCATATCCCGATCTCTTTTAAGCACCAATTTTTTAGAAGCTTGGCCATATTCCAACCACTGATAATCCCCCATTCCCACTATCTCCAAAGCGCCTGCTTTTTGGAGCATTAGGTAATAATAATATTTTTGCGGAATCGATCTTCCGTTAATCACTGTTGTTGTAGAAACCCTTCCGGCTTCCTCTAAAACTCTAGCAGTCATTCCACCTTGCTCACCAGTCATTCTTATTACTGCTCTGACAGACGATTCCCCTTTCCTGACCGTAACTTTGGGAATTTCCCAACCGACTTCTTCTTTCTGTTTAACAACTAAAAACTGCCTTTTACCCCTATTATCCCTAAAAACAACGGCACCTCCGATTGAAATTTGTTGGTTATTTTTTGCGGTCATAATGAGCGTATTATACCTCAAAAAACTTGCGGAGGGTACAGGAGTCGCACATGCAAAACACACAGTTCCACACCCAGCATCATCGACCCTGAACTCGAAGCAAACTCTTGTTTGCGGAGGGTACAGGAGTCGAACCTGTTATCCCTTGCGAGAATTGGTTTTCGAAACCAACGCGTTGCCGTCCCGCCCACCCTCCTAATATGTGCACCCGGTCAGAATTGAACTGACATCAACGGCTCCGCAAGCCGCTACTCTGTCCGTTGAGCTACGGGTGCTAATTTATTTGTTTCCGGGAAGAGTTTTTGCAAACCAGTCGGTTAGGCGGTCAAATCCTGAAGCTGGAACTTCTTCGTAGGGAATGTATGCGGATATTTCCTTCCTCAGACTCTCTTTTACTTCAGAATTTATCACCATCTCGATTCTGCCCGGTAAAAGAACCGTATCAAAAACTAAAAGTTCTGTATCAAATCTTTTGGAAAACCAATATCGGTTTAGAAACTGCCAGTTAGTTAACTTTCCGTCAATTTTGATCCCGTGATTTGTAATTTTGTATTCAATCTCCTCCGGCTGAACGGTAGTCAAAACATAATAGAGAAAAACCAGAGAAATAATTAAAAGAACGGGCATTAGTCCTTCAGCCAAAAAAACCACCAAAGCAACAATTCCCGCTATGGCAAAAGTTGTAACGTAAAATTGTCTATCACGCCTTTTGAAAGGTCTGGCAACCGCCCGCCAAGTGACCAGGTCTCTCTCTGGTTCACGCCTTACAACTACGGGACGGGCCTCTTCTTCGGTACTTTTCAATGTGCTTTGCGACTCTTTTTTAGTGTTTTCGGCAGGCTCCATACAGGAATAATTATACCTCAAATCTGATATAATTGCGTGTGCCTGGAGGATATGCCGAGCGGCTAAGGCAATGGTTTGCTAAACCATGACCGCGCAAGCGGTCGGTGGGTTCGACTCCCTCATCCTCCGCCCGTGGTGAGGTGGCCGAGTGGACGATGGCGTTGGTCTTGAAAACCAATGTAGCGATTTTTCGTTACCGTGGGTTCGAATCCCACCCTCACCGCTCGAAGACTCGCGGCTCAGGATGTTCTTCGATAGTGCGAATTTAGGAATTTTGTGCTTTGCACGGCGAATCCCACCCTCACCGCATTACCTTGCAATAGTTAAACCCCAGACTTTTTGAACCCTCGCATGTTTAAGAGTTTTAGTAGCCTCAAAAAGAGTTGAACCGGTGGTAAAAACATCGTCAAAAAGCAGCACTGAATCTGGAATTTCTATACCTGGATTCGTGACAAAAACGCCTTTGAGGTTTTGCCGACGAGCCACGCCCGAAAGTTCCACCTGAGGAATTGTTTGCTTACGACGGACCAACAAGTCAGGTACAAACTTCAGGTTCAGAGTTTTGGCAACAGCCCCACCGACCAAATTTGACTGGTTAAATCCCCTCACGTTTTGTCTATACCAATAAATAGGAACAGGCATTAGGTGAGAGGTATTTGGCAAGATCAGTTCCTTCAGTTTGTCGGTTAAATAGTTAACCAGTTCATCCCCTATCGCCGTTGCATATCTATATTTCAGGGCTAAAACTGCTTTTCTAATTACACCTTCATATTCCCAAACTGAAATTAAGCCATTGAGGCCGTATTTTTTCTGGCATTTTATGTGAGTTATTCCATCAATCGAAGCCTTCTCACAATAAGGACAAATCGGCTTTGACAGCCTAACTTTTGCAAGGCATTCCAAACAAATATAGTTTCCATGTTTGCCACAAGAAAGACAGGTTTTGGGAAAAATAAAATCTAAAAACTCCATTGGGGTACAATATGAGTATAAACAAAATGAAACTTTTCAATAAACGGGCCAAATTTGAGTATGAACTGACCGGTGAGGGAGTTGAGGCCGGTATTTCCTTAAAAGGCGCGGAGGCCAAATCCTTGCGTGAGGGTCGGGGAGACGTCTCCCAATCTTTTGTAAAAATAATCGGTAACGAGGCGTTTTTGGTTAATGCAAATGTTCCCACAACCGGTCTTGCCAACTATGACTCAACCCACACCAGAAAACTACTTTTACATAAGGAAGAAATACTTTCACTTTTGACGAAGATGAAGCAAAAAAAGTTGCAAATCGTGCCTATCCGGGTATATACTAAGGGCCGCTTAATCAAGCTTTATCTTGAGCTCGGGAAACCTAAACGCAAGTTCGAGAAAAAGGAGGCAATTAAGCGCCGCGAGGTGAAGCGAGAGCTGGAACGCGAGTTTAAGGGGTCGCTTTAATTCGGGGACGATCGGTTTCGACGGGAAGCACTTTTACAAGACCGCAAGCAGACTTTGATCCTAAGTCTTGATAAGGATCAAAAAATAAAAGCTTTATCTTTTGATAACGCTCCAGCTTACGACTACGCAGTAGCCGCTTAAACTGGCATTCTTAGATCCGGCTCCCGGCTGGATCAAAAGAGTGTAAACCAATCCGGGATGCCGTGTTGATCTTTTGATCTAGAGATTGCCACGAAAGACAAATAAATCTTACCGCAAGTCGCCTGTGAATTGGCTTAAACTTGAGGAAAATTTCAAAAATTTACTACGCTTGTAGAAGTCTTGTTTAGTTTTTTCTCGGACGAGGGTTCGATTCCCTCCGTCTCCACTATAGATGTTTGATGTCTAGAGAAAGAAGCTTGTCGCCGGAAAGTAGGATTATTTTCTTCTCGGTTTCCGAAACAGCCAAAGCGGTTGCATCTCCAATCTTGTCGTTAATATATTCTGCCTTATAAACCCCGTTTTTATCCAAAACCACAACCCTTTTTCCTACCCTATCTAGAACATAAACCCCGCTCGTATCGTCGCTGGCGAAAATCGCATCAATATTAGTTAAATCGACCCCAGTTATGGAAAAATTTTGAGGACTCCCAAGGCTAAATTTGAGAATTTTTGCGTTGGGATAAAGAACATAAACGGACCCGTCTATTGCCCATGACAAGGCGCCCGAAAAATCCGGTTTGGTGTCACTTGAAAGCCAATTTTGTTTCGCACTAAAAGTTCCCCCGCTTCCGGAAAATCGATAGATCGCACTTGAATCCTTATCCAGTAAATACAAATTTCCTGTATATGCCGCTATAAACGCGTCTCCTGTCCAGGTTTTGTCAACAACTTTTTGTCTTGAATTGTCAACCTCATAAACACCATCGGAATCTAGGATAAAAACGCTATTTGTATAGGAAGTAATTCCCTTTGGATTAACCATCTCGTCCGGACTCGCTACAATACTGCTTTTCTTCGTTGAAATTTCTACTCCCGCAACTCTTCTCCCACTCCCATCCAAAACATAAACCTGGCCGCCGGATGCACTTATTTTATCGCCCTTAAATCCAGAGGAAAGAAGTGAAAGATCCCAGAAAAGTTCGGGTGTTTCTTCGTACTCACCCAAGATTGCTCCTTTTTGAGTTTCGATTTTTTCTCCGAGTTCAGATATTTTTGGGTCCGTTACTTTCAAATCCAAAATCTGGTTATACAAATCTTCACTTGTCCTAAAGAGTTCGCGGGCGTGCCCAATATCCACCCCGCTCACGCTTATTGCTTGATCTAAATCGTTATTTGCTTCATTAAGCTTGCCCACATAACTTGTCTTGATTTTGTTAATCCTGTTTTGCCTTATACCAAACCCAATACTCACAACTAGAAGCCCCAATAGAATTATTGCAACTGTAAAAGAAAGCTTCTTGCTTTTGGAAAAGGCATCATCAACACCCCCTTGTTTAATATAAATTCTCTGTTCGGGAATTTTTTTGGAAACCTTTTCCAAAAATCCAAAAATTCCCGGTTTTAAAGAGCTAAATCTATTTAAGAAACCGATTTTTTCCGCTTTAGGGCTACTGGTGGCTTCAAATGTTCTGGGTTCTGATAGGGCGTTTTCTCGAAATTTAATAACAACAACTCCCATATTTCCTGAAGGTTGGGCACTATGCACCAGTGGTGCAAAGGCCTCAGCCGCATCTTCCGGTTCTTTATTTTCTAGAGCTCCCTTAATTACTCCGCCGGAAACACTATCAAAAAAATTTTTAGTGCCCAGAATTAAATCATCATTTGCTCTCGGAAAACCTGAGGCTGTGACAACTTCCATACTTTGGCTGACTAAAATCGGTGCCAACATTCCGCCTCTATAGATCATCACTTCTCCACCACCCCCTGTAGCAGAATAAACAACATTATCAACAATGGAACAGGCTGCAATTTCGACATCCCCCAGAGCTTCTCCAAATTCGCTTATAACCTTTTCAACCGATGCTTTTAGAGCATTAAAGGGTTTTATCGTTAGCTCTCCAAAATATTCCTCCTGAAGTCTGGCAATCAACTCTCTGCCGGCTGCAACCCCACTTACACCTTCCTCAAACCGTTTTGTGGCAATAACAGCAAAAAGATGCCCGCGGGTTTTTCTTTTCTCTTCCTCGTCAGGGTAAAAATCGTGGATTTGGACCCATCCTGAAGGACCCGGAGTACCTGTTACCTTAGCTGAAGTAAGACTCAACATTCCTAACTCGGTTATATCACGAGGGG
>JAKAJP010000015.1 GCA_021824915.1 bacterium | reverse complement strand
TCGATTGCTACTTTCGAAATTTCTTTCAGAAATTTTGTTTTTCTTCTCTGCCCAAAATCGCTTTGGCGATTTTGAGAGGAGGAACCAACAGAAAACAGCGAATGCTTCTGACATCAGAAGCAAAGCGCTAAAGTTGTGTTCCGACGAGTGACCCCACTGGGATTCGAACCCAGGTTACAGGGCTGAAAACCCCGTGTCCTAGGCCACTAGACGATAGGGCCATCACCAATTGGACAGCATGAATTTTACCATTTCGCGAGCCTAATTACTACCTGTTTTGAAATTTTTCCTCTTTGTGAGTAATATTGGTTATGACCGCGGACATTTTAGCTCCAACCCTTGACTCCCACTTGAGTGTTGCGGCGGCACAAAGCCCGCAAAAAGAATTAACTCCAGAGGTCGCAAGTTTACTTGCGAAAGTAAATTATTGGGAAACACATTTTAGGCGGGATGACAAGATGAGAGTGGTAGGGCTTGGAAAACACTCTCTTGGTAGAGTGTGGCAAGAGAGAAGTGCAATTAATACTATGCTATTACCTTCGGGTTTGGATGAAGTACATATTCCCAAAGACGGCCCAGATTTTCAGAATGTCTGTCAGGAAATTGCCGGCGAACTCTTGAGAAGATCGCCGGAAGCTTTCAAGGGTTGGGTGGAATATCATAACGAACCGATTGAGTGGAAAGCGGATCATAATGACCCGCGGGTTATTGGAATTTCTTTAGCAGCTCAAAAGATTATTAGTTTGGAAAAAATTAAAGATATTGCCTGAACGCGAATTCCTACCGCCGCCGTGTCCGATATTAACAAAAGTTCGTATTCAGCTTGGGATTCCAACGTTTAAGTGTGACCTCAATTGTGTTGATTGCAAACTCGTGAGGCGCGAGAGGTTCTTTCCGAGGAGTAAACCGGAGCCCATTATTTCCCGTAGTTCCATGGTTCAGGAAAATTTAGATAAGTTGGAAGTTGAGGCAAAATAAGGTAGAATTCGGCCATTGTGGCTGAAAGATTGGGAGATATTGATAGAAAACTTTTCAGAAATCCCCATGGTTTTTTTGGGGAAACTTTAAATGCCATTTCTCCGGCGAAAGGTGAATGTTATTTGAATAGTCCTCAAAAAAGAGCCTTGGATATTGTAATTGGAGCTCCTTTGGCTCTAGCCGCAGCCCCTGTGGTTGGAGTTCTGGCGGCCATTAAAAAAGTTGAAGACGGAGATGGAGCTTTTTTGGTCCAGGGAAGGCTTAAAAATGAGAGGGAATTATTTCCTGTTGTTAAAATCCGTTCAATGGTTGACGGGGCGCATAAACAAGACTCCATAAAAGTTTCTGAGGGAAAACTCGCCCATGAAGACCCGAGAGTTACAAAGTTTGGGGCTTTTATGAGAAGGTCACATTTGGACGAACTTCCTCAAGTTTTTCAGGCGGTTATTGGTCAAATGTCTCTTGTGGGAAACCGCCCGATTTTGCCGCAGTATGCAGATCATCTTTCAAAAGCTTGGTCAAGAAAACGCTACCGAAAATGGATCACTGACTACGGAAAGGGGAAAAAGGGAGTAACCGGTCTTTATCAGGTTTTTGGGCCGCAAAAAAGGCATGATCAAAGCCGTTTTGGCCACGACATGTTTTATACGAGGAACGCGAGTTTGGGCCTAGACCTTTATATTCTCTGGAAGACTATTGGAAGAGTTTTGTGGAAAAGTTGATTTTTGTTTGCCCCGGGAGTATTCTTCGGGCATGAAAGGCGAGAGAATTTTAATAGCGGATGACCAATCTGTTGTCATCGAAGGCGTTAAAAGCACACTTGCAGCATTTGGTCAGGAGGCCGGACATAAGATAGTCGGTGAAGCACACTCAAAAGAGGAAGTAGAAGAGCTTCTTAAGGGTGGTTTGAAACCAACTTTGGCTTTGGTTGACGGGAAATTTATTAAGTTTGGAGATGGTGAGGAAGTAGCAAAAGTGGTCCGGGCGCTTTCACCGGAAACCTATATTGTTTCGTTTTCTTCAGATCCTTATAAATGGGGAGATACACACTGCAACAAGCTAATCTCCGGCCGGGACCTGGTTAATTTTCTGACTAGTATCCAGCACTAATCCCGGTACAAGTTCATTCGTCGGGTGGTCTTGTTCTTTTACTTCTGAAAGATGTCCTTTACACTTACAATACTAAAGTTTATACCTAAGAGTAGTGTCAAAAAGATTCCTGCCAATTCTTGCTTTTGCCGCATTTGCCTTCTCTTTATTTGTTATAGCCTCTAATACGAGCTTTGGTCCGACAATTCCACAGGAAGCCACGAAATATTCATCTGACTGGCCTTCCGCCAATCAAAATTATTCAAACACAAGAGCGGCGGTAAATTCATCAATTGAGTTATCGAGTATAGGGAAACTCGCGCCTGCCTGGGGGTTTCCAATAAAAAGTGTTAGTGAGTGGGGGTCTGCGGCCACAAACCCCGTGATTTTGGGTAATGTGCTTTATTTTCAGGATCTCAAAAGTAATGTTTATGCCGTTGACATGATCACAGGTAAGCAAATTTGGGAAAGAGAATATAACTTAGACGTGGAAGGGCCGTCCGGCGTGGCGGTTGGCTACGGAAAAATATTTGCCACAAAAGGAAGGTATCAGGTAGTGGCTCTTGATATGAATGGAAATGAAATTTGGTCGACCACCCTTTCTAATAATCAGAATGTGGGGATTGATATTCAACCCACTGTCTACGGGAATGTGGTTCTTGTCTCAACTGTTCCGGGCGTGTCCAATGAAAACTTCTATAAAGGAGGATCGGTCGGGGTAATTTATGCGTTAAATGAAAAAACAGGTAGAGTCGAATGGAATTTCGATACGGTCGACACAAAAGATATTTGGGGGAATGCGGCGGTTAATAGTGGCGGGGGAGCTTGGTATCCTCCGGCCATAGATACAGCTAGCGGACTTCTTTATTGGGGTATCGGAAATCCTGCCCCTTGGCCGGGAACAAAGGAGTTTCCAAACGGCTCTAGCCGTCCGGGAGATAATTTATACACAAATAGCGTTGTTGCCTTAAATCGTAAAAATGGCGCCCTTTCCTGGTTTAATCAGGTTAAACCGCACGATTTGTTTGATTACGATCTTCAGATTTCCCCGATTTTGAATGGAGATATGGTCATTGGTGGGGGAAAAATGGGAAAGGTTATTGCCTTTGACAAAAAGACCGGCAAAAAACTTTGGGAGACAAAAGTGGGTACACATCTTAATGATGATCTTACAACTTTACCTGCCGGAATTACGTCTGTTTCTCCGGGGCCTTTGGGAGGAATTGAGACTCCAATGGCATATTCTGACGGGGTTATCTATGCGGCTAATGTTGACATGACCGTTCAGTACACGCCGAGTGAATTTGTGGCCAACTCTTTTAATCTTTCTAATGGCAAAGGTGGTCTAACTGCAATAGATACTGCCAGTGGTAAGGTTCTTTGGACTCAAAAGTTTAATTCCTTGAATGTCGGAGGAGCAACCGTGGTTAATGATTTAGTTTTTACAGCGACATTTAATGGAAAAATCTATGCCTTTGATAAAAAGACTGGGGCAAAAGTTTGGGAATACCAGGCACCAGGCGGCATCAACGGCTGGCCCGCAGTCAAAGGTGACACGATTGTTTTTCCGGTTGGACTGGGTAAAACACCAATGTTACTGGCATTTAAGGTTGGGGGGTCTGCTACAATTAATAGTGCAGCTCCACAACCTGCAGGGGGAAGTGGAAAAGGATTTCAACAATGAAGAATATATTGATAGTAACTGTAATTGTGGTTTTGCTTGGTGGAGGAGCTTACTTTTTCTTGAAGGGTAGAAACCAGACGACTAACGCTCCTATCGGGGGGACAAATGTTACAACCGAGCCAAATACTATCTTGATTAAAAATTTCTCCTTTGACCCCGGAACTTTGAAAGTGAAAACTGGTACAACCGTCACTTGGGTTAATGAGGATACCGCATCCCATACGGTAAAGTCAGACACTTTTACCTCCGGCAATTTGGGCCAGGGAGAAAAGTTTACCTTTACATTTAGTGCTCCGGGTACGTACAACTATAGTTGCGGAATTCATCCCACCATGACCGGGCAGATTGTTGTGGAGTAACCCAAAAACTTCAGTGGGTGGAGGGAAAAAGTGAGGTTTTGAGGCAGAATCAATTAGCGAACCATTGTACTGATTGCCAATCTGTGGTACAATGTCACCGTTGTTGGGTTGAAGGCTATCAATCCAACTGAGAGTTTGAGAGTCTAATAGACTGGGCACGAGAATTTGCTTGGATACAGCAGTTAGATAGTAAAATTTGAAGTTGGAAGGGTAGCAAATCCGCAAGGCGGGGTGCTACCTTTTTCGCGTTTAAGGGGGTGAAATTTAGATGAAAGAATTTTTTACAAGTTGGACTAATATTTCCACATTACTTAACTTCATACTTGTTTGTTTTTCAATTTGGCAAATTCAGGAAGCTAAGAAAGAGGAAGCGAAAAGAAAAAGTCAGGTTAAAATATGGCAACAGTCTGCAAACGGAATAAGTCAGGCATTAAAGCGAATAGTGGTGGATGTTAATACCAATTTATATACTAGTGTACATGATGTTTGCAATGCAGTATGGTCAGTGGAAGCTTCGGTTTTTGCTCTCTACCAATCTTTGTATGAAGAGCGTGTAGTTTCAGAAAAGGAGTATAAACAACAACAGGAAGAATTTTCCAAAGAAGTTAAAAAACGGATGCAAATTGGAGGTGGTGGGTTAAAAGGGGGTGAGGAAAAATGACGGAAGAACAAGCTGAAAGGTTGCTACAGATCCTTCAAAGGATTGAGGTAGAGTTGCAGTACATCCACTCTGCTATTAACGGTATAAGAACCGGATAATGGCTTGACTGTAAGGGGATACTACTATATAATGCCTTTACCAGATGAGAAAAGACTAGACAGATGGCTAGTAGCCTCAAGGCAGCCGCCACCTGGCGGCTTTTTTCATTATTAAGGGTTGACTCGCCTCAAAAGGTTGATAACTCTCCAAGGAACCTTAAAAGTGTCAAGTTTCAGGTTACAAGTATAGAAAAATCAGTTATTTTTTGTTAGTTTCTATTCTACTTTTAGCTTGAGATTTGTTACTTTTAGGGCCTTAAGTACCTTGACATTCAAGATGTGATCGGGAGTAATTTAGACGAGACAATTTTGTATTGTCTCCGTCACTATTTGAGGATTTGATCCTGGTCCAGGATGAACGCTGGCGGCATGCCTTAAGCATGCAAGTGGGACGAGTTTTCCGCAAGGAAAGCTAGTCGCGAACGGCTGAGTAATGAATAGGAATCTACCCAATGGTGTGGAATACCTCGTCGAAAGACGAGCTAATACCACATGACCTCGCAAGAGAAAAGCGCTTAACTGCGCGCCGATGGATGAGCCTATTTTCCATCAGGCTGTTGGTAGGGTAATGGCCTACCAAACCTATGACGGATACCCGCCCTGAGAGGGGAACCGGGCAGAATGGGACTGAGACACGGCCCATACACCTACGGGTGGCAGCAACTGGGAATTGTGCGCAATGGACGAAAGTCTGACGCCGCAATGCCGCGTGGAGGATGAAGGCCTTCGGGTTGTAAACTTCTTTTATTTTAGTTGAGAGACTATTTTGAATAAGCACCTGCTAACT
>JAKAJP010000023.1 GCA_021824915.1 bacterium | reverse complement strand
TATATAATTGATCTTGGACCTGAAGGTGGGGATGGTGGAGGAAAAATAATTGCTAAAGGAACGGTGGCGGATTTATCAAAAAGCAAATCTTCTTACACAGGAAGTTATCTTTGATACAATTAGTTAGTGAAAAAAATAATTGCATTTTTAAGCGTTTTGGGTCTGCTTTTCTTTTTATCGCTCTCCAAAATTTCTGCACAAGAACAATTCAATGTAGACTCGCTGGTCACTTATGATATTCAAGATTCCGGAAAAACCATTGTCACACACGACATAACTTTAGAAAATCTTTTTTCCACGCTTTATGCAACAAGCTACACGCTTTACTTGGAAAACATAGACGTTAAGAACGTGACGGCAGTTGATGATTCCGGTAAAAGCTTAGTTGCCGAAGTTAAAAAGGATGGTGACAGAAGCAATATCAATATTACATTTGCGGATGCTGTTGTAGGAAAGGGGGCTAAAAGACATTTTAGGGTTAGTTATGAAAATGATAGTTTTGCCACACATACCGGAGAAGTGTGGGAAATTTCAATTCCGAAATTGGGTGATGATAAATCATTCCGAAATTATAGTGTTACTCTAAAAGTGCCCGACTCAATGGGCAGTGAAGCCTATATTTCTCCGGCTGCGCAGTCAAAAACTAGTGAAAATTCCAAAAAGGTATATCTGTTTGATAAATCCCAAATTTCTCAAACCGGTATAACGGCCGGCTTTGGGTCTTTTCAGGTTTTTAACTTTACCCTAAGTTATCATCTTGAAAATCCGCTTCCCAAAAACTCTGACGTAGAGGTGGCCATTCCACCAGACACAGCCTATCAAAAAATGTACTATCAAAAAATGAGCCCCGCTCCGGTAAGCGTTCGGCTTGATAATGATGGAAATTGGCTGGCCAGATATCACTTAAGTCCAAGACAGAGAATAGACGTCACAGTAAGCGGATCCGTGCAAATTTTAGCCGGTTATAGACAATTTCCGACTCCCACACAACAAACTTTGGACGGGGATCTTAAAGATACACAATACTGGCAAGTTTCTGACCCTCAAATAAAAGAGCTTGCTTCCAGACTTAAAACACCACAAGCAATTTATGACTATGTTTCCAAAAACCTCCATTATGACTATACCCGTGTTCAACCAAACGTTGAACGTCTCGGAGCAGTTGGTGCACTTTCCTCTCCGGATAGTGCCATCTGCATGGAATTTACCGACTTATTTATCGCAATAGCTCGCGCTGCCGGAATACCTGCAAGAGAAATAAACGGTTATGCATACACCGAAAACCCCAAGCTTCAGCCGTTAAGTTTAGTTGCTGACGTACTTCATGCGTGGCCCGAATATTATGACAAGGATAAGGGTGTTTGGATACCAATCGATCCTACTTGGGCGTCAACAAGCGGAGGGGTTGATTACTTTAATAAACTCGACCTCAGACATTTTACTTTTGTAATTCATGGACAAGATTCCCTTAAACCATATCCACCGGGCTCATACAAACTTGGTCCTAACCCCCAAAAGGACGTATTCGTAGCCTTTGGAAGCCTTCCTGAGAAAAGAAGTTCAACATTGGAAGTAACAGGGCAATTTTTAGCAAATTTACCACTTATAAACTCAAGAGTTGTTGCAAACATTTTTAATCCCGGCCCTTCTGCACTTTACAATGTCTACCCGGTGGTTTATTTTGACGGGAAAGAATATCAAAGAGATTATCTACAGGTAATTCCGCCTTATTCGAATAACGAAATTGATCTAGTTATTCCCTTTGGAATACTGGGATCAAAAACGCCAGATTCCATTAAAGTGACGGCCCTGGAAAGCCAGGTAACTATTAAAACAAATAAAAGCCAGTTTGTCGTCGAAAGTTTGGTCTTCCTACTCCTGATCCTTCTTATTTCAACCTTCGCTCTTTTGGTTAGGCTCAAAAAGATTAATTTGGCGCCTACCTGGAGTAAAATACGTGGATATGTACAAAAAATTGGAGGCGTTACAAAAAATTCCAATTCAGGATAAGTTTTACATTAATCTTCCCCAAACCCCAGGGGTATATATATTTTGGAAAAAGGATACGCCAATTTATATTGGTAAAGCAATTAATCTCAAAAGCAGGGTTTCTTCATATTTCGCTCTAACCCTTGCACCAAAGACTTCCAGAATGATTTCTGAAGCTACCTCACTAAGTTACATCAAGGTAAGCAGTGAGCTATCTGCTTTACTTCTTGAGGCAAAACTAATCAGGCTTAATATGCCTCAATACAATATTGCAGCAAAAGACGATAAACACCCACTATACATAGCAATTACAAAAGAAAAATACCCGCGGGTTCTAACTGCACGCAAGATTGAAGAAAAAACTCTACCTTTGATTTCCTTTTACGGTCCCTTTCCGTCCAGTGGTAATGTCCGTGCGGTATTAAGAATGCTTAGAAGGATTTTTCCTTACTCGGATCATAAGGTTGGTGTTAGGGCCTGTCTTTATAGTCACATAGGACTTTGTAATCCTTGTCCATCTGAGATTGAAGATAATTCCAATAAGAAAGTCTCGAGTATGTTACGTAAAAAATATCTTAAAAATATAAGAAACATTAAAAAGATTCTGGACGGCAAAATTGAAAGCGTTGTAGGAAAACTTACCAAAGAAATGTTTCTGTATTCAAAAAGTCAAAATTATGAGGAGGCCGGAGAACTTCGTGAACAAATTAAAAAGCTCGAGTATATAACCAGGCCACAAACCCCAATTGAAGCTTTTTTACAAAATCCAAATCTTTATCAGGATTTGAGACGTCAGGAGACTAACGAATTAAAAGATATTCTTGCCAAGCAAGACTTTATTCTTGGCAAACTTGAAAGAATAGAGTGCTTTGATATAGCCCATCTCGCCGGTAGTTACCCAACAGCTTCAATGGTTACTTTTGTAAACGGGGATAGTGAGAAAAAGCTTTACCGGCATTTTAGAATAAGGCAACAAAAAGGAGACAGCGATGTTGATAGCTTAAGGGAAGTAATTTTAAGAAGAATTAAGCATTTTCCTGACTGGGGTAAACCAGACCTTATCATTGTTGACGGGGGAAAACCGCAGGTAGGAGTATTTATTTCAGAACTTGCCAAGGAAAAGATACCAGTAATCGGACTTGCAAAAAAACTTGAGACGCTGGTAATTCCTGTTAAATCGTTGGGAACAACCACATTTAAGGAATATATACTTCCCAAAAATAAAGCACTTAATCTTGTCGAGCGGATAAGAGATGAAGCCCACCGCTTTGCACGCACCTATCACCATAAACTTATTAGTGTTTCTTTGACTTCTTGACACTAACACACTATTTCCCGATACTAAAAGTGTGAAGACGATATTAAAACATTTTGTAATTGACGCCACATCCCTTTACTTAATATCCCTTGCAGTGCGCGGTTTAGTTTTTGAAAATGGTTTTGTCACGATTCTTTTAGCAGGCGGCGTGCTGGCCATAACAACAATGTTGGTTCGGCCTGTAATCAATCTTTTACTTTTGCCTATCAATCTTATTACATTTGGCTTGTTTAAGTGGATAGGACAGGCAGTCTCTCTTTACATTGTCACCTTGGCCGTCCCGGGATTTAAAATTCTGGATTTTGCTTTTAGGGGAATGGCCTCCTACTGGTTTATCATTCCACCGATTAACTTAGACGGAATAATGGCATTCATAGCCTTTTCTTTCCTGATATCAACGACTTCCTCTTTAATCTACTGGATATTTAAGTAAATATTGATCTGGGGTATAATCTACGTTTGAACATGAAGTCTGTTTTATTTGTAGCCCAACTTATAACTTCTTTGCTCCTGATTGGCTTAATTTTGATTCAAGCCCGAGGAACAGGCTTTGGTAGAGGTTCAGCCTCCGGCACCTCATTTAGCAGACGAGGCCTTGAGAAACTTGTCTTCAGGCTTACCTTCGTATCAGTATTTTTGTTTGTGGCGATTTCGATCGCATTACTTTTTTTCTAGAAAATGCTTAGTTTCAGATATATAGTACGACTTATTAGTGCGTTTTTCGCAAGATTCAGAGTTATTATTATTCTGGGAATTGTCTTGGGAATTTCAATTTTTCTTATACTATACTTTGTTCTGCCCCTTTTTTTTGATAAAACTGTAACCACAATTGGTTTGACAGGAAGATATAACACAACCGACCTGCCGGTAAATGTATTGGAAATGATTGGTGACGGGCTAACCAGGTTAAATAGCACGGGTGCCGCAGAACCGAACCTTGCTACCTCATGGGAAACACCGGATAAAGGAAAGACATGGATTTTTAAGCTTAAGGACAATTTAACATGGCAGGACGGTAAAAAAGTTACCAGCGGCAGTATTAATTACCAGTTTTCTGACGTTAAAACAGAGAGGCCAGACGATCTTACTTTGGTTTTTAAGCTTCAAAACCCATATTCGGCATTTCCTACAGTTGTTTCAAAGCCGATATTCAAAAAAGGTCTGCTGGGAACGGGAGAGTGGAGGGTCAAAAACATAAATATTTCCGGCACTATTGTAACGGATATTACTATGGAAAAGTCCCCACAGGGTTCGCAAAAAAAAGAGATTCTAATCTATAAATTTTATCCCACTGACGAACGTACTAAATTAGCTTTCGAGCTTGGAGAAGTCTCGCAGATTCAAGATGTATTTACACCAGACCCTTTTGATACATGGAAGCACTTAACAATCGAGAAAAGTACAGTAACCGGTGAATATGTGGCCATATTTTTGAACACAACCTCAAAAGTTTTAGGTGAAAAGAATTTTAGACAGGCGCTGGCGTATGCAATAGATAAAAACGCGCTTGGTGGCGAAAGAGCCTTAAGCCCAATCCCAATAAGCTCCTGGGCATATAACCCCCAAGTGAAGCCCTACGATTATGATGCCGAAAAAGCGAAAACAATGATATCTAATTTGCCTGATGAGCAAAAAAAGGGTTTAGCCGTTAACCTGAGTGTTTCACCCATACTATTACCACAAGCGGAAAAAGTTGCCAAAAACTGGGAAAGTGTAGGAGTAAAAACCAATATTCAGGTTGTTCCTTTTATACCTCAAGATTATGAGGCATTAATGGTTATATTTGACGCTCCGGATGATCCGGATCAATATTCAATTTGGCACTCAACTCAGGTAGCAACCAATATTTCTAAATATCAGAACCCAAGGATAGACAAGCTTTTAGAAGACGGGCGTAGCGAGGTTGATTTTGAGGCTAGAAGAAAAATATATCTGGATTTTCAAAGATTTCTGGTAGAAGAATCTCCGGCAATTTTTCTTTATTACCCAACAACATATACAATAAAAAGATAACTTTCAGCTAATTTTCAGAAATAAACAGCATATTTATTTAATGAAAAAGATTTTACTTTCACTTTCTGTTATTGTCATATTTGGTTTATACATAATCAAACTACACAACCCTGACGAAAACATTGCCGCTCCTATGAATATTTCCAGCGGGAATAAGAATACCGGAGGTATGATGCAAGGCACAATGATGAACGGTAGGACAATGATGACTACTTACAAGAATGGGGTATATACCGGTGACGTAACAGACGCATTCTATGGAAACGTGCAGGTCCAAGTTACAATAAGCGCCGGTAAGATTAGCGATGTAAAGTTTCTTCAGTATCCAAACGACAGACAAACATCAATTGAAATAAATTCGCAGGCAATTCCGCTACTTACACAAGAAGCAATTCAAGCTCAATCAGCTCAAGTTGACGGGGTAAGCGGAGCAACGCAAACAAGCATTGCTTTTAAGGCGTCTCTTCAGTCGGCTCTTGATAACGCCGTACAATAAAATATGAATTTTTCCGCTAAATTCAGACGTACCAAAATTCTAATGGGTATGCCTGTAACCATCTGCCTACCATATGATAATAACGAAGTGTTTCAAGAAGTATTTAATTATTTCAAATGGATAGATGAAGTATTCAGTCCTTTCAAAAAAGATAGCGAGGTTTCAAAATTAAATAGAGGGCAAAAATATAGCAGTCACTTGACAAAAATTCTTAAATTGGCGGAGGAAACAAAAAAGAAAACTCATGGGTATTTTGACGTTGTAAGGCCGGACGGTAAGATAGATCCGTCAGGAATTGTCAAAGGCTGGGCAATCTTTGAAGCCGCAAAAATCATAAAATTTCATAAGTATAGAAGGTTTTACGTTGATGCCGGAGGAGATGCCGAAATCTCCGGTAAAAAATGGAGTTGGGGAATAAGAAATCCATTTAACGTTCACCAAATTGTAAAGAAGTTAACACTCTCGGACTGTGGTATAGCTACAAGCGGTACATACGAGCGGGGGGCACATATATATAACCCTACGGAAAAAGGGACCATTGTTTCCGACATAGTCAGTCTAAGCGTGATAGGTCCAAATGTATATGAAGCTGACCGATATGCAACTGCAGCTTTTGCAATGGGAAGGAAGGGAATTGAATTTATTGAAAATATGAACGGTCTTGAGGGTTATATGATAGACACAAAAGGCATTGCCACCAAGACGACCGGTTTTGATAAGTACTTGCTATAAACCATTATGAAAATTATTGATGACTTCTTAAACAATATTACAATGTATAGGCTCACGCTTTATTTTTTGATAGCCCTGAGTCTTACGGGATTTTTTTATTCTTTAATAGGTATATTACCCTTTGATCCAATTCAATACGTTTTTTCCATCACTCTGCTATTACTGACTTGCTATCTTACCAACCGGTTATTTTCCAGTGTTTTTAAGGCTCCGACAAATATCGAGTCTTTTTGGATTTCAGCCTTAATTCTGGGATTAATCATTAAGCCCCCCACAAATTTGACCGAAACGATATTCATTTTCTGGGCCGGAGTTTTAGCCATGTCCTCAAAATACATTCTTGCAGTCGGTAAAAAACACATCTTCAACCCGGTTGCTATCTCTGTCGCAATTACGTCTCTAACTATTAATGGCAGCGCAAATTGGTGGGTGGGCACAATTTCCATGCTACCCGTCGTTAGCATAGGAGCTTTATTAATAATCCGAAAAATACGCAGGTGGGATTTGGTCATAAGTTTCCTGATCACGGCGCTTTTAATAACTGGTCCGAATAGAATACTTAGATCGATAACCGACTCCCCGCTCGTATTTTTTGCCTCAATAATGATTACCGAGCCACTTACGACTCCCCCTACGAGAATGTTAAGAATTATTTACGGAGCCATTGTGGGATTTTTGTTCTCACCTCAAATACATATTGGTCCGATTTTTTCCACCCCGGAGATATCTCTAATTATTGGAAATGTTTTCTCTTACCTGGCGAGTCCTAAATATAAATTATTGCTTACTCTTAAAGAGAGGGCCCAACTGACGCCGGATACATTCGATTTCGTTTTTGCATCCGATATTCCGGTAAAATTCAAACCCGGCCAATATATGGAATTTACTCTGGATCATAGAAGTCCTGACGCAAGAGGTGTCAGAAGATATCTTTCAATTGCTTCAGCCCCAACTGAAGAAGATATAAGACTTGGTGTAAAAGTAGGAAATCCGCCCAGTTCTTTTAAGAAAAATCTTCTGAATCTTTCAGTGGGGCAAAAGATTGTCGCCGGACAGCTTATTGGTGATTTTACTTTGCCAAAAGACGTAAACAAGAAAATCGTACTGATTGCAGGCGGAATCGGGATTACTCCATATAGGAGTATATTAAAAGACCTGATAGACAGAAACGAAAAAAGAGATATTGTTATCCTTTATTCTGCCAGTAGCTCTGAAGAATTTGTCTATAAAGATATATTAACAGAGGCCGAGCGTAAATTGGGTATTAAAACTATATTTATCGATACCTCAAAAGAAGGTCATATGGATGCAGGCAAACTAGTGAATTTAATACCCGACTATTTAAATCGAACCTTTTATATTTCCGGCAGTCATGGAGTTGTTTCTTCATTCGAAAATCTGTTAAAGAGCCTGCGCGTTCAGTCCTCACATGTAATTACTGACTATTTTCCCGGTTTTGTATAGCTTAGACAAATTCAGCTAAAATTCAGAATTGAGATATAATATGGCTCGATGAGAATACTTGTTATAGAGGATGAGCACAAAATTGCCAATTCTATCAAGCGTGGGCTTGAACAGGAAACCTACGCCGTCGACGTAACTTATGACGGAAACGAAGGTTATGACTTAGCTGCCAGCGAAGACTACGACGTAATAATTCTGGATTTAATGCTTCCTGGGTTAAACGGCACGGAAATTTGCAAAAAACTGCGCACAGATGGCAATCACACCCCGATTTTAATACTAACGGCAAAGGGCGAGGTGTCCGATAGGGTTGATGGCTTAAATGCCGGGGCGGATGATTATCTTGTAAAGCCATTTGCTTTTGAGGAACTTTTAGCCAGAATTAGAGCTCTTTCAAGAAGGCCAAAAAGTTCAGTCGGATCCGCTATTAAAGTCGGTGATTTAGTTTTAGATACCCTAGCTTTTGAAGTTAAAAGAGCCTCAAAGGTAATAAACTTGTCCGGCAAAGAATTCGCACTTTTGGAATACTTGATGAGGCATCCGGGCAGGGTCTTAAATAAAGAACAAATTATTGCCCACGTATGGAATTATGATGCGGACGTGCTACCCAATACGGTTGAAGTTTATATAGGTTATCTAAGAAATAAAATCGGTAAGGACTTAATTAAAACAATTAGAGGATTCGGATACAAAATAAGCGAAGCTTAAGACTTCGCACAAAGCAATATGTTTATTGAAGCAAGAATTAAATTAACAGCCTGGTATTTAGCCATAATTATGGCTATTTCAATATTTTTCAGTGTCATTATTTATCGGGGTGCAACATTTGAAATTGACCGTATTCAAAGAATCCAGATTTTAAGGCATCCACTCGGGGCTACCTATGTACTCGATAGCGATGTTCTTAGAGAAACTAAACAGAGAATTGTTTTGTGGTTGGTTATGATCAATTCCTCAATTTTTATCATTTCTGCTATTGCAGGATATTTCCTGGCCGGAAAAACGCTTGAGCCTATTAGAACAAATGTTGAAAACCAAAAAAAATTTATTTCAGACTCCTCACACGAGCTACGAACCCCACTAACATCTCTTAAGACTGAAATTGAAGTTGCCTTAAGAGATAAAAAACTTTCTCTATCGAATGCAAAAGTTCAATTGAAAAGCAATCTTGAAGATGTAAATAAAATGCAGCGCCTAGCAAATTACCTTCTTAAACTTAATGTTTATGAGGACGGGCAAAAATTACCAATGACTAAAGTTGACTTAAAAGAAATTGCCCTTGATGCAGTCGGTAAAAGAAAAATCAAAACTAACCTGAAAAAATCTATCGTTGCCGGAAATAAAGATTCGCTAACCGAACTTTTAACAATTCTTATTGATAACGCAATAAAATATGGAGAGGGTAAAGAAGTTGAAGTCAGAGTTAAACCCAAAGGAGTGGTTGAGATCGAAGATCACGGAATCGGGATTTCTGATGAGGACTTACCACATATTTTTGACCGCTTTTATCGTTCGGATAAATCGCGCGGAACAGACGGATACGGCCTCGGTCTTTCGATAGCCAAGTCAATTGTTGATTTACATCACGGAACAATAAAAGTTGAAAGCAAACTTGGACAAGGAAGCAAATTTACAGTACTGATATAATAAATTGTGAAGCAGGGAATAATACAAGCTCTCCTCCTTGGTATATATATCACTCTTGTGGGTCTTTTTATATGGAACGCAAACCACATATTAGGACCCATAAATAATTTCTCAGGTCCAATATTATTTCTTCTTCTTTTTAGCACTTCCGCTCTCATTTGCGGACTCATCGTCTTTTACAAACCCTATAAACTATTTATGAATGGAAAGAAAACAGAAGCGCTAAGAGTTGTCATCGCTACCACCGTTGGGCTCTTTATTATGCTTCTTCTAGTCCTTTCGGGAATATTATTTCTTAAATTCTAAGCTAATCCTCAGAGACTCAAATTAGACTTCAAGCTGGCTGGGTATATACTAGCCTTCTGTATGTCAAAAATTAAAGATTTTTGGTTTTGGCTAATTAGCGACCGAAAAAGACTAATTGTAGCAACGGTTGTTGTGCTGATAATTATAATTGGGGCCTGGAGAATTAAAGCAGCAGGATCCAGCAGAATTTCGTATCAAACCTCAACCGTACAAAAAGGGACGGTGGTATCGACAATCTCTGCTTCGGGCAAAGTGGTTTCTACCAGTGTTCTTCCGATATCAACAGATGCGTCCGGAATTGTAGCCAAGGTGTATGTTCAGGACGGCGATCAAATGACTAAGGGCCAGAAAATCGCCGAAGTAACCCTAGACACGGCGGGACAACAACAATACTCGCAAGCGTTAGCTAGTTATAAAACAGCCGTAGCCTCGTATAATTCTGCAAACGCAAATTACTGGACTCAACAAAGTGCCGAATTTTCCGCAAATCAAAAATTCATTAATGATGCTGCAGCAAGGAATTTATCATCTACAGACCCGACCTATATTCAGGAATGGGCAAACTGGAAGGCGGCAGAGTCGGCATTCCTAAATCAACAAAATCAACTTGCTGCCGCAAGTTCATCCTTAACTAATGCAACCATAGGCCTTCAACTTTCATCTCCAGTAATTACATCACCATATACGGGTACAATTTCCGATATAAATCTGGTGGAGGGGATGGTTATAACTGCCAGCACCAATTCGACCACAGGAGCAGTTTCTTCTCAAAGAATTGCAGTAATTAAAAACGAGGCCACGCCTATTATTAACGTAACACTTGGAGAAACGGATGTTCCTAATGTAAAAGTAGGGCAAAAGGCAACTATTACGTTTGATTCGATTACAGACAAAACATTCACGGGAATTGTAGCTACTGTTGACAGAATTGGAACCGTAACAAATAACGTAACCAGCTATGAAGTAAATATAAAACTTGATAGCGAAAGCGATGCAATCTTACCCAATATGGCAGCAACCGCAAATATTATCACCGATACCGCAACTGATGCGCTTTTTGTACCCTCTGCCAGCCTTACCACTCAAAACGGAAATACTTTTGCCCGCACCCTACAAAATGGGAAAGAAAATGACGTTGAAGTTCAAACTGGGATTTCATCGGATACAAACACGGTAATTACTTCCGGACTTAGTGAGGGGACAATTGTGATTACGGGTACAACTGCCAATTCTGTAAGCCAAAATAGCAGCTCCTCCCCTTTTAGCCGCAGTTTTGGCGGAGGTGGAAACGTAAGAGTATTCACCGGCGGAGGGCGATAAAATGACCCCGATAATCACAGTCTCTAACGTAAGTAAAACGTATAACACAGGCGAAGTTGAAACCGCGGCACTTACAGATATTTCATTTGAAATCAAAAAAGGGGAGTTCGTAGCCATTATGGGCCCTTCGGGCAGTGGAAAATCTACATTGATGCACATACTGGGAGCGCTTGATGTTCCTACTTCCGGGAACTATATTTTAGACGGAGAAAATGTTGCAAAACTTAACGACGATCAACTTGCAGAAATAAGAAATAAAAAAATCGGTTTTGTCTTTCAGGCTTTTAATCTTCTTCCAAGAACATCTGCTCTAAAAAATGTAATGCTTCCTATGATGTATGACGCGACACCCAAGGAAAAAAGGCTTCCCTTGGCTGAAAAGTACTTAAAAATGGTCGGTTTAGGCGACAGAATGGACCACACCAGCAGTCAGCTTTCGGGAGGCCAGCAACAGAGAGTAGCCATAGCCCGCGCTTTGGTTCTCAACCCCTCAATAATTTTAGCCGATGAGCCGACGGGAAATATTGCAAGCAGTCAAGCAGAAGAAATAATGGCTATCTTTCAAAAATTAAACAAAGAAGGACATACAATTATTATGATTACTCATGAACCTGACATTGCCGAACATGCCAAGCGTATTATTCATATTAAAGATGGGGTGATCGTTAAGGATGGAGTCGAACACAAGCAAAGAAAGGCAAAATAATACGCAATGGAGTATACGGAAATAATCGAAGAGGCAAGTAGAACCCTAACACTTAATAAGCTTAGAACCGGGCTGGCGATGCTTGGAATAATTATTGGTATTGGAAGCGTAATTGCTCTGGTCTCACTCGGTCAAGGCTCTCAAGCAGCAGTAACAAATCAAATTCAGTCGTTGGGGGCAAATTTATTAACAGTTATCCCCGGGAGTCAAAGGGGTGGATTTATTCAAGGAGGTGCAGGAAGTGCAACAACACTGACTTTAGATGATGCAAAGGCAATTAGTTCATCTTCCCAAGTTAAGGATGTACTAAACGTCTCTCCTGAATATTCACGACGTACGCAAATCACGGCAGGAAGTAAAAATACAAACACACAGGTAATTGGGGCAACCGCTACCTATTCTACCGTTCATAAAGTGTCTATTGCTGAGGGAGCGTTCATAACTGAAGGGGATGATGTACGACAAAGTAAGGTAGCTGTTTTGGGTCCGCAGGTGGTAACGGATCTATTTGGGGATGGGACAAACCCTATTGGAGAGTCGATTAGAATTTCGGGAAAATCCTTTAAGGTTGTCGGAATAACGGTTAGCAAAGGAGGAACGGGCTTTCAGAATCAAGACGACATCATCTACATCCCACTCTCCGTGAGTATGAAGGTTTTGTTTGGTTCGACAAATTTGACTTCAATCGCGGTTGAGGCAAAAAGTGCAAGCCTAATGACTTCTGCAGAAAATCAAATTGGTTATCTTTTACTTGATAGACATAAAATCTCAAACCCTACCGATGCAGACTTCTCAATTTTCTCCCAAAACGATATATTAAACACGGCCAGTAGCGTTACGGGAACGTTCACCGCCCTTCTTTCCGGAATTGCAGCAATTTCTCTAATTGTCGGGGGAATTGGAATTATGAATATCATGCTTGTTACTGTAACGGAAAGAACACGGGAAATCGGACTTAGAAAGGCGCTTGGCGCTAAAAAGAAAAATATTATTGCTCAATTTTTAATCGAATCAATAATTTTGACATTTGTGGGTGGGGTTATTGGAATGTTTGTGGGAATACTGGCAAGCTTTATCATTTCAAGGCTAATTAACCTTCCATTTACGATCTCTGCCGGATCGATTTTCTTAGCAATTGGCGTCAGCGGCGCGATCGGAATTCTCTTTGGTTGGTACCCTGCTCAAAAAGCTGCCAATCTCCAACCGATAGAAGCATTAAGGTATGAATAAAATGATATCTAAGCTTTCTCTCAGATTTGATACAATATAATTAAGCTATGAAAAATATTAAACCCTTAGTACCTATTATTCTAATTTTAATCGGCCTTGGAGTGGGGTTTTTTGGCGGATATGAATATAGAAATTATCGATTGAATAGAACGGTTGCCAACTTTGGTGGAAGTGGATCTTTTCAAAGATTTACCGCCGGAAGAAACGGGCAAAACGGAAACGGAGCGATGCGGGGAGGTGTTATCGGAAACATTGTTTCAATGGACAACAAGTCAATAACGGTTAAAATGAATGACGGAAGTACTAAAATTGTCTTCCTTAGTTCTTCCACAGCCTATTCAAATACTGTCAGCGCAAGTAGTTCGGACTTAAAAACAGGGGAAAATGTTGCGGTTTTTGGTTCGCCAAACTCCGACGGCTCTGTTACAGCAACAAGCATTCAACTTAATCCGCAGTTTTTCAGAAATCAAGTCTCACCAACACCTAAAGCACAATAATTATTTTGAGGTTTTGCTAAGTTCGTCTTCGACAGCCTTTTTAAGATCGTCGTACCTGCCTGTCAGAACTTGCTTGATCCCGTCCAAATAAAATGTAGGCGTTTCATTTATTTTTAACGTCAGCCCGTCATTTGTATCACGATCAATCTTCTGTTTAATAGTGTCTGAATCCAAATCTTTTGTGAATTTATCAACATCAAGTCCTAAGTCCTTTGCGTAGCCAATAAATATGCTTTTGGCATCACTCGAATTTGCCCAGTCATTTTGAGTTTCATATATTTTATTGTGCATTTCCTCAAATTTTCCCTGTAACCCAGCCGCTTCAGCAGCATATGAAGAGATTTTTGCGTTCGGATGCTGAGAAAGCGGAAAATTCCTAAAAATAAAGTTAATTTTGCCGTTAAAGTCGCTTAAAAGCTGTTTAACCATTGGATGATAATCGCCACAGGCCGGGCACTGATAATCTCCAAACTCAACAAGAGTAACCTGTGCACTAGGAGAGCCGATTTTTTGGCTATCAGATTCAATTAAAAGTCTGTTATCGACTTTTTGAGGGGTAGATTGAGAAGGTGTTTTGGTAAAAAGAAAAACACCACCAATTATAATTGCCAATGTTACCACCGAGATCAAAATTACAATTTTGTTAGAGGCAAAAAAACCTTTGAGCATATCGTTAATTATATCTGTTTGCTTTTTTATTATCCATACCTCCATAATATGCAAATGGTAAGAAAGTTTTTGATAATCTTTGCTGCTTCACTTCTACTATTCATAAAATCTTACAAACCCATATTAGCTTCAGAAAAAGGTGAGGGTAAAGTAAATCTCTCCGACGAAATCTACGCGGACTTAGCCATGAGAAATGCCATTAATCACGTAAGTCTTTATTATTTTGACGGCAATATTGATAACACTATTTCAATTAATGCAGAAAAAGCATGGAATCCGGCCAGCACAATAAAACTTTATGTCGCTATGTATGCTTTCGACCAAATCGCCGCCGGAAAGATAAGTCTAGACCAATTGGTGACAATAGAAGACAAAAACGTCGCACCAGCCGTTTCTGTTGAAGGCGGTTACGCACCCCTAAATAGTGATCGACAAGTGACCGTTTACGAATTACTTGACAGAATGATAACCCAATCCGGAAATACTTCCTATAACACCCTTCTAGACCTCCTTGACAGAAGGGAAATAACCAAATATATACATGACCTAGGACTGACCAGCTCAAGTATTGGAGGAAAGTTAAATCTTAATGACGCTCAGGAGGCTATAGAAGTAAACTCTCCCGGTTTTGGAGAAAATGTTACTACAGCTGACGATTTCGCCAGAGCCTTCATTCTTATAAACGGAAAGAGAATTCCAGGCGCGCCCGCACTTTTTGATATGCTTTCAAGACAAAAACTAAACGACATGATTCCTGCAAAACTTCCAAATGGAGTAATTGTCGCACACAAAACTGGGGAGCTGGATCCTTTTTATCATGACGGGGGAATAATAGTTGATCCCAATAAAAGGTATATTTTAAGTATATTCTCAGATGGGGGCGATCCGTCACTAGTTGCCCACATCTCCCAGCTGGTTTACACAGAAGATTCCAGTCTTATTGGGGTAACTACAACTAATAAAATTGGTGAGGCGGAGCCGCTTCCTCCAATTGATCCACTTGTTGCCGAAGCAAATGGTGAGCGGGTTTTGGCCGCAACCGCACAGAACCAGAGCTTCAACTTGCCGCCGATTACGGCTTCCGATATTGGCATTAACTCAAATGACACAAATTCAGTTCTTGATGCTAAACAACTTCCTCCCGTAATCATTCCCAAAGATTCTCCGCTACACTTTCTAGTTGATATAGGATTTCAAATAAACGACCTTAATCCAATCATACCTTTAAGAATAAACGCCCAAGCCTCAAGCTTAAAACTTAAACTCGCAGAGGCTACAAACCTTATAGCAAGAGGTAAAAATCAAGATGCAAATCAACTACTAACCGATTTAGACGCCAATTTAGCCTCAATATCTAAGGATAAGTCCTTATCAGGTAACGCAAATGCTCAAATAACAATAAACCAAGTATCTGAAAGTAGATTTAATATTCTAAAAAGTGAGTTTAATAATCTAAATGGAAGTGCTAAAGATCTGGCAATTAAAGAAATTGCCCGTGAGGCGCGAAATGCTGCAAATAACATTGTACCCAATATTCCAAAAGCAATCGAAAAGGAAAGCTTAACCCAGGCTCCTCTTGTAGGAAAAATTGTTTCGGCAACGGCGAACTCTATCACAATCCAAAACTCCAAAGGAAATACTACCATACAGGTAGATTCCAACGTCAAAGCGCGCGACCCAACCAGCAATAAAGTAAGTTTCAAATCTCCAACTGATATACCTGTAGGCACCGAGGTAGCTTTGGCTGGCCTGTCTGAAAATAACCAAGATGCATCTTTTGTCATGACAAATATACCAGTGGAAACTTCAACGCAAACTCCGGTTTCGGTCATAAAGGTGGACGTTAAGAACAATACCTTGGTTGTTTCTAAAAATGGAATTCCTACACAAGTTGATGTTACTAGGCAAACTGTAATAAAGGGGCAAGACGATTCGGTATCACTGATGGATATTACTCCAGGTGACGTGCTTCTCATCCACGGTTTACAAATTAACCCAACAACAGGAGAACCGATTAAAATCTCCCCTTCAGATGAGTCGTCGCCAAATTCAACATCTTTCGTGCCCAGTACTCCGCTAGCAACTGAGCAAAACCGTCCAGTTTCATCAACCACCCAACCTTTACAAAATTTGTCGTCCACGCAAAATAAACCTTCTCCATCAGCCAAGAAGACACCGACGTCCGAAGCCTCGATAATTAAAGGGGATGTTATTCAAATTGTTAATACAGCAACGCCAGTAAAAAATATTGAGAATAAAAAACAACCGGTCAAACCGCCAGCTCCACCTCCTCAAAATAAAGAAGATAATAAGAAATAATCTCAAGGCCTATTTATGTTAAAATATCGATGTCTTCTACAAAATTGTTTGCAATTTTGAGAGGAAGAGTAGCGAAGCAATAGGCACTAAGCGTGGGCGATGTGCGATTAGCAGAACTCACTCAGACGAGGTGGCTGTAGCTCAACGGTTAGAGCACCAGGTTGTGGACCTGGGGGTTGCGCGTTCGAATCGCGTCAGCCACCCCTAAAGCCAACCGTCCTTCTTGCTTGTTTTTTCAAATGCTGTCATACTTTTTCTATGCCGGATAAAAGCGAAGAAAAACCAAGAAAAAGATTGGTAGTCGAGGAAGTAAGTGCTCCAGTTGAGCCAAAAGCGGAAGAAGATACAAGTTCCGAAGCTGTTAATGAGCAGCCCCTGACTGAGGTGAAGGAAAAGGTTGAGGAGCTCCAAACGATAACTGAGCATATTGGCGGCGATATTAAAGAATCCGAAAATATTCAGGAAGACTTGGCTAAGGCTGTAGAAGAAGTACAACCAGTAGCCACTCAACCAGAAAGGATTGAACAACCGATTGACCAAGGAAAAAACGCAAATCCTCTTTGGATAATAATTCCCGGTATCTTTCTTTTGGGAGCACTTCTTGGCGGCATCATATTTTACCAAAAGTCTCTAAATAAGAATGCGACCGAAACACCTTCGCCTTCACCTGCAAGTGAGGCATCTGTTTCGTCTCCAACTCCAAGCGATATTCCTATTTCCCAAGTTAATTTTGCAAAATATCCAATACTTGTTCAAAACGGCAGTGGGATGCCCGGAGAAGCATCAAATGCAAGTAGCATACTAACAGCCGCGGGATTTAGTGTTTCGGGAACCGGTAATGCAGATAGTTATGATTTTACAAAAACCGTCATTCAGGCCAAAGGCGATGTGCCGGCCTCGTTTATTGGCAAAATCTCTGACACGCTTTCCAAAACATACGTCGTGGATAAACCCCAATCTCTGCCCGACTCATCTACAAACGAAGTTGTTGTAATAGTAGGAAGTTCCAAAAACTAGCTCCAATTTGACTTTATCAAATTATAGGACTAGTATATCGCCAAACGGTGACAGGACATCCCGGACATAACCCCGGACCGCTAAAGCCTGTATGAAGAAAAATAGTAGCGAAGCCAATTTCGCAGCACTAGAAAGCCTTGTAAAACAAGTCCTTGTAAAGGTGGGGGAAAACCCAAAAAGGGACGGCCTCAAAGAAACTCCAAGACGTGTCGCAAAAGCTTATCAAGAACTGCTTTCGGGCTACACGAAGGATGAAAAATCCGTAATTAAGCTTTTTGACAGCAACGGATTCCACGAGCTAGTTACTGTAGGAAATATTGAATTTTACAGCCTTTGCGAACACCACATGCTTCCGTTTTTTGGAAGGGTGCACATTGGCTACGTTCCAAACGGAAAAGTATTAGGACTTTCCAAATTCGCAAGAATTGTTGAAATCTATTCCAGAAGACTTCAGACACAAGAAAACTTAACAAAACAAATATTTGAACTCATTTCAAAAGGTGTTTCTCCTAAGGGTTTAATTGTACAAGTTGAAGCTAAGCATTTATGTGTGAGCATGAGGGGAATTAAAAACAACGGCTTTATAACCAAAACAGTACTCAAAAAAGGGTTACTCAAGAGCAGGAGAGACTTACTTAGCCAGTTTTATAAGGACATAGAAAAAATTAACTAATATGAAAATTTCAAAACAAATTGAGTGGGACATGGGTCATAGAGTCACAAATCACAAATCTAAGTGCAGATTTTTACACGGACATAGATACAAGGCAGAAATAAGCCTCACCGGAAACTTAGTTGACGTTAAAGGATCTTCCGATGAAGGTATGGTCATAGACTTTGGTGACGTTAAAAAAATAGCCACCAAATATGTGCACGATGCACTCGACCACGGCTTTATGGTTTGGAACAAAGATAAGACGCTAACCAACTTTTTTAGTAAAAACAAGGAGTTAAAGCATATTATTGTTCCGTTTGTTCCGACAGCCGAAAACATCGCCGGATGGGTTTTTCTACAAATTGATAAGCATATCAAAGATAAATATAAAACAAACCTTAAACTCTACTCGGTGAAAATTTGGGAAACTCCGACAAGTTCTGCTACATGTACCAGAAAGGATTTTTCAGATGCCTGAAATATATCAACCAACCGCCGAAGATAAACAAAGGCTAAAGATGCGCGAAGGAATGTTTAAAGTAAGCGGCGATCAGATATTTGCCACTCTGCAAGGCGAGGGGGTAACCGCAGGAGAACCTGCAGTATTTTTAAGACTCCACTTTTGCAACCTGGCTTGTGGTAAAAATGGCGGATGGCAATGTGATACAGGCTATACGTGGGACACACGTCGCGAGGATTTTTGGAAAGAGCCCATTGATTGGTCGATTGCTCAAACAGCGGAAAATATTAGAGCCGAGTGGGAAAAAACGCCTTGGGAAGAAAAATTCCAAAAAGATGGAAAGGCATCAAAAAAACGGGTTGTGGTTACCGGTGGAGAACCAACCCTACAGCAAGCTAAAATCATCGAGATTACCAAGCTTTTACCGGACTGGGCCTTTGAAATCGAAACAAATGGAACGATAGCTCCGAGACCTGAGCTCATAAATTGTCAAATAAACTGTTCACCAAAACTATCAAATAGCGGCAATGCGAAAGAAAGAAGATACAAACCGGATGTACTCAAGGCCATTAACGCCATGCCAAACTCCTGGTTCAAGTTTGTGGCTTTGGATCCCAAAGACTTTGAGGAAATTGATCAGATGGTTCAAGAATGCGGCCTTGACCCCAAAAAGATTTTAATAATGCCGGAGGGATATACCAAAGACAACGTCGATGAACATAGGACACTAGTTGAGGAAGAGGTCAAAAAAAGAGGTTGGAATTTCACTATGCGAAATCAATTGATTTGGTTCGGTCCTAAAAGAAGAACTTAATATGGCCATAGAACTTGCTAAACAATTAGAAACAATCAATAGAAAAAGTGCCGTCTGTACTGTAAGCGGGGGTCTTGATAGCGCCGTATCTGCTGCCATGCTTGCAAACGCCGGTTTTGAACTACACTTCATTTTCTTTGATTGGGGCCAAAAAACCCTCTTAAAAGAACTCGAATGCGCTACGGCTTTGGCAGAAACCTACCAAGCAGATCTCAAGATTGTTGAGGTTCCGCTTCTTAAAAGTTTGCCCGGGATTTCTTTAACCGAAAAAGAAACTCAAACACTACCTATAAATGAGTATGTACCCAACCGAAACGCAATCCTAGAAAGTCAGGCAGTTGCATATGCTGAATTTTTGCGAGCCGGAATAGTCTGCGTTGGTTCCACTGGTGGCGATCATATTTGCCCAGATAATAGCCCTCAATTTATAGTCGCCATGCAAGCCCTTATTAATCAGGGAACAATGCTTAAACCGGAAATTCAAATTATTGCTCCTTTGATGTCCACGGACAAAACCGGAGCTGTAAAAATTGGTAAAGAACTTGGAGTTCCTTTTGAACATACTTGGTCCTGCCACAACAACACCGAAAAAGCCTGCGGACATTGCAGTAACTGCGAAGCAAGAATTGAGGCGTTTCAATTAAATGGAATGACAGACCCGATCGAATATGAAAAATAAAAAATTCATACAATTAAGCAGACCTCATCTGCCGGAGATCAACGAGTATAAACGGTTACTGGATCGTCTTTGGAAAACACGCTGGATTACTAACTTCGGCTTTTATGCCAAAGCAATGGAAAAAGAAGCGGGAAAATTCTTAAAAACGAATAACGTCGCCGTAGTCTCAAGTTGCGACCTGGGATTACTTATTGCCCTACAATCGCTAAAACTTAAAAAGGGGGATGAAGTTATTCTTTCTCCTTTTACTTTCAATTCCACTGCTAACTCAATTTTATGGAATAACCTCAAACCGGTTTTTGCGGATGTCGATGCGGAAACTTGGTGCCTAGATGCTAAAGATGTTCAAAAGAAAATTACTAAAAACACAAAGGTAATTCTTGGTACTCATGTATTTGGGAATCCGTGTGATGTAAAAGCACTTCGCAAAACCATTGGGAATAAAAAAATTGTTCTAATGTTTGACGCTGCACAGGCATATGGCTCCGTCTATAAAGGTTCAAGGGTTGGAACACTTGGAGACATTGAGGTTTTTAGCTTTAGCGGAACGAAAACGGTAATTTCTGCTGAGGGCGGAATGATAGTAACAAAAATTAAAGCTCTGATACCATTAATTCAACTAATAAGAAACTACGGATTTTCTTACAACTACAATACGCAAATACTAGGAATTAATGGAAAAATATCCGAATTTAACGCCGCGCTAGGTTATTTATCCATGAAGGATGTCAGAAATAGCCTTAAAATTAGAAACAAAATAGCAAAATATTACATTAAGAATCTTAGTGGGGTTGGTGATATTAAATTTCAGAAAGTCGAAAAAGGCAATCTATCTACCTACAAAGATTTTTGTATCCTGACCTCCCGAAGAGACGAATTGTCCAAATATTTATGGGCCAAGGGGATTGAAACCAGAAAATATTTCTTCCCGATCTATAAAACTGATTATTTTAAAAAGTTCTTTAAGCCCCTAAAAAACATTGAGGCTATAAGCAGGCAAAATATCTGCATTCCGATTTTTAATGACATATCAAAATCACAGCTTGATCACATTACTGCCTCAATTAAAGACTTCTATGGGAATAAAAAATAATAATCTAAACCACATCGTTATCGGTACGGATGCGAATTATTTGCATAAAGCCGTCGTTTTTTATGAATCTCTTAAGGCGGTCTATAAAAACTTTATACTTCACGTCTTTTGTTTTGATGAAGTGAGCTACAAAGCATTCTCAAAACTATCTTACCAAAATGTTGTTTTTTATCATCCTAAAGAATTTGAAACCAAAGCCCTCATGAAACTAAAGAGCTCAAAAGAAAGGGCCTATGAATATTATTGGGCGATAAACGCTTACATCACTAAGTTTGTGATGGATAAATATAATCCCAAAAGTGTTACCTTTAGCGATTGCGACTATATGTTTTTTCAATCTCCGGAACTTATATTTGATGAGACTAATGGTGCAGACATTTTAATCCAGCCAAATAATTTTTCTTACCAACAAGTGAAAGATTTTATTCCCGTCGGCTACTACTGTAGCTCATTTGAGTTTTTTAGAAACAATAAAAACGGTAAGAAGGCGCTAAATTGGTGGCACAAAGCCTGCATGGAATGGTGCTCGGCAAGTTTCAAGGACGGAAAATTTGGAGATCAAAAATATCTTGATGATTGGAGAACCAGATTTAACGGCGTTAGGGAGGTTTCAAACCCAGGGGCAAATGTTGCCCCATGGAACATCCAAAAATACGATCTTGAAAAGCGTGGAGGAAAAATCTTAATAAACGGGGTTTGGCCACTTATTTATTATCATTTTCATAGCTTCCGGATAAACCTTTCAAACTATAAATATATCGTTACTGGTGATAGACACAACAATTATGAAATCGATAGAAAAGTTATTAACTTGGTTTATAAACCCTATATCCAAAAGATAATCAGCGCCATCAAAAAGTTAAAAAAGGTAAAAGAATATCGTCTTTACATTGAAAGTAATCCGGAAGGAAATTACCACTTAATCAAAAGCATATGATACGAGAGCAATCACACTACGAAAATCTGGAAAAAGAACTAATAGCTGCAGCTGAAACGCAGGACAGATATGATTTGGAGACAATCAATCTGATAGCTCCGGCTTCGCCGACGCCAAGGAAATATATTGATATTCCACTGCAACACGCGGACATTGCGGAAGGGTTATTGGAACATAGACCCTACGCCGGAGCAGAGGGCTTTAATCAGATTGAATCAATTGCTGCGAAAACTGCTTGTGAATTGTTTGACGCGGATCATGCCAATGTTCAACCCCACGCCGTAAGCCCGGCAAATCAGGCCGTATATCAGGCATTTTTAGAAAACGGTGATAGGGTATTGGCTATGAAATTTGAAGATGGTGGCCACCTGACCCATGGACATGGCAAAAATTTTTCTGGTAGGTATTTTGATTTCGATTTTTATGGAGTCGGGAAAGACGGGCTTCTTGATTATGATGCAATAGATCAAAAAGCAGCTGAATTCAAACCGAAAATGATAGTTTGCGGGGCATCTTCATATCCAAGGATTATAAATTTTGAAAGGCTCGCTCAAAGCGCAAAAAAAGTTGGAGCCTATTTAATGGCAGATTTGTCACACCCCGCCGGACTGATTGTTGGAGGCAGATTTCCCAAACCCTTCCCACATTGTGATGCTGTCACTTTAACTCTTGATAAAACAATGCTTGGTCCGCACGGAGGAATAATACTAACCAAGAATGAATATAAAGAAAAAATTGATAAAGCCGTTCATCCGGGAGTTCAATCCAGTATTCCACTGCGAAGAATTTATGAGATGGCCCAATGTTTGATCGACTCGGGAAAACCCTGGTTTCAAGATTTTACCGGTCGCATTATTCAGAATATAAAAGTTTTTGAGCAGGTGTTTTCTAAATACCCAAACCTGATGGTTACGGGCGGCAGTGACACCCATTTAATGGTCTTAGATACCCTGAATACATTCGGCCTAACCGGTAAAGATGCCGAAGCAACACTTGAAGGTATAGGAATACTGACAAACAGGCAAGTTATCCCGGGGGAAACACAAAAACCATATGTTGCAAGCGGAATTCGTCTTGGTAGTACATGGATTACGGCCCGAGGTTTTGATGAAAAAGACACACAAAAAGTTGCAGAAACAGTACTAAAAAATCTGGAAAATCCTAACAATCCAGTATTACAAAGCGATAGTAAGAAAGAAATGCTCGAGCTAACAAAAATTAGTAGAAAGGATGATGTCTGGCATGGACAGGCTTAAAACTTACACCGAGGAAGACTTGATAAATGTTGAGTTTAAGTTCAGTCGCCCAAACTCGAGAATATTCTTTACCGGGGTGGCGCTTTCAGGCAAATCCACCATTTCACCCAAAGTTGCCGCCCGAATCGACGGCTGCACATTACAGAATATGGACATTTTGAGACTCACAGCACAAATAGTGGAATCTCAAAAGCCGGAAGGAAGTCGAAACCCTTTTGTTTTCTTAGGATCCTGTGATGCATACACTGCTGTCGGCAACGGCACTTTTACACCAGAGTCACTTGTTAGCGGATTTAATAATTACGCCGAAGCAGTCAGCTCACAACTTGAATGGATTTTACCAAGCCTTGAAGCACAAGGAGCCCGCGATGTTGCCTTTGAGGGTGTACAACTTACCCCCAACATTGTTAAAAGGCACCAGAACGACACTACGCGCTTGATCATAGTTACGTCAACTGAACAGCAACTGAGAGAAAATGCCGTAAAAATGTTCGGTGACGAAACCGATCTACTGGAAAGGTATTCTGCGGAAAAGTTACTATTGCTTCAGAATGAAATATTAAAACAGGCCGATCAGTTCCCGAAGGACAAGCTTTTAATCATAGATAATACCGACACAGTCTCAAAAGCTGTGTCTAGCGCAACTGGTTTTCTTTTTGAATCGGGGCTAATTGAGCCTAGATAGTCTTCAGAAGATTTACAAAATTTTCGGTTCCTTCAATTATTGATTTTGCAACCCCAACACACATGTTTTCATCATAACCAATTGCAATTCTTAACGAATTGGTATTTTCATACCGCTCGGAGTTTTTGAAAATCCGGCTAAAAGGAAGGCCAAAAGATGTTCCGTTGACTAATACGGCGGAATTCTTTTTGGCAGCAGTTATAATTTCCTGCACCAGTTTTTCACTAAGAAACGGCTTTGATCTATGAGTTTTTACAAGAATTTTATCAATCTCCACAAATATAAAACTTGTTCTGAAATCGCCATTTTTGGAATAAAAAAATTTAACAGGGCCGTATTCCTTTTTTGATATTTGATTAAAGATTTTTTCTGCATTAAGCGAGCTATCCTGAATAATTTTATTTATAAGTTTGGGATTAATTTCCGGCATTGTCCAAACGGTTTCCTGAGTTATAGACGTTCCCATAATAGCTCTAAGCTTCTTTAGCTCTTCATAATCATTAGCGTCAGAGTAAAAAGTGAGCGCACCACCATTGGTAAGGTCAAAACCATAACCGCGGTGCTTTTGTAAGCTTGTAATAAGAAATACTTCCAAATTTCCAGGAACTTCATCTAAATACTTAAAAATATCGAGCGGCAAATAGAAAAGCGTGTAATCGACCACCAAGGCGTATTTTTGCCTCGGGTTTTCGCGACAGGCCTTTACTATCGAATATAAAGTTTTTTTAAGGTCTAACTGATTGTCAAAAGGATAGTTTGACGGCTGGGTACAATTTACTGGATATTCCAGCCAAAATATTCTGGCATCTTTGCCAAACATCGGTAAATATTCGTTGAAATATTTAGCAGGTTTGAAGTCTTCTGACAGCCACTTGGTCTCAAAATAGGCATTTTCACCAATATACAAGGTTCCCAATTTCTTTACGTTTTTCAAAAGGAACATCACAGTGGATATGGTTGCCATGCCACTATTGAAAAAGAGCGTTCTGGGAGTGGCAACTGACGATTTCATAAACATTTTATTAAACCTTCCTTCAAGATATTCTGGGGTGTAGTCAGATCTTTGATAAACACTAAATTCTTTCTCGTTTTGGCTCTCGTTCCGCTGAAGCTCAGTACTGGGGAAGATTGAAGGGGACTGAAATTTGCCTCTATCCAGATGATGAAATCTATTGATAAAATACGTCCTAATCTGGCGGTATGCAAGCGGGGTTTTGGCCGAAATATCGGTACTAATTCCCAGCTGCTTTGCGAGACTTTGCAATTTCATAAATTTCAAGTATTCTAGCACGCCACGAAAATGAACACAAACTATAAGATAAAAATGGGAAGTAAAAAAGGAGCCCGCATTTACGTATTCAGACACGGGGAAAGCGATTACCGACAAACATTTCCCTCAATCGAGGATGCCAACGATCTTAAAAAGGAAGGTATCAAAATTGTCAGGCAAAACGCTAAAGAATTACTTGCATTATTAAAACCCATAAAGGGCGAGGTTATGCAAATCTATTCATCCCCCCATGGTAGAACTCTACACACTTCAAAAATCATTTTGGAGGAACTAAATAATGGGAAAGTATTGTCAAAAGAAATCGTTGTCGAGGAAGCCCTAGCAGATCAGAGGGGATATGATTATTATCTTGTTAGCACCTTGGTAAATGGGGGAAACATTAATTACAAAGGTATTAAGTTTTATGTGGATAAAAACATCACAAATCCACACAGAATTAAAGAAAAAAACTACGGAGCCCGCGAAATTGATAATATACCGGAAAGTTTCTTGAAAACTCTACCTAAAAATTACCTTAATGAAATTAGAAAAATAGAAAAACCATTCAAGATCAGAAAAAGGACGTTTAAGGTAATAGAAACAATCCTAAAAAAATCAAGGGGTGGTATTTTCATTCTGGTGACACACAATGCAAATACCAACTTTTTAATTGAAAAGCTTTTTCCAGAGGCAAGCGGGGCACTACTAAAACCCGGTGAGTTTTTCTCTATAAACAAAAATGGGGGTATCGTTGACATAATCTTCAAAAATAAAACTAGATCTGTAACTTACCCCGGGGAATTTCGTAAGATGTTCCTCTAATAAATTGTATTATAATACGTTGACATGTCGCTCAAACAAAGGGTTATTCAAACCCTGAAAAATTTAAGTTTTTCGCCAAACCCAAATCTTGGCCAGCACTTTATAATCGATGAAAAATACCTCCAAACGATCTCGCACGGACTTGATAAAAACTCCATTGCAATAGAAGTTGGACCTGGCATTGGCCAACTAACCGAAATACTGGTAAAAATCTGTAAAAAAGTTGTCGCAATTGAGATCGATAGAGGATTTGAAAAGCCTCTGACGCTTCTAAAAAATAAATACAGAAACCTAAGTGTGATTTTTGATGACGCTTTGTCCAACTCTTTGGACAAAGCTGTTGCCAACGCAAAAAGGCAGGCGGGGCGAGTTTTTTTGATTTCCAACCTACCATATCAAATTACCGAGCCTTTTTTGAATAAAATTGCCCGTTATAAAAATCTTGAGATTAGACTCATGGTCGGAGACAGCCTTGCCTATCATGCTAAAATCCAAGACCCAACCGACCCAGACTTCACCGAACTCTCCCTTTTATGCAATTCTTTTTTTACTATCAGGGAAGTTGCCAAAGTCCCAAAGGAGTCATTTTTTCCTGAACCAAAAACAGGATCCACAATCTTGGAGTTTGTGCAAAAAACACTGGATAACAAAAAAAACATGGCGGAATTAATAAGCCAAAGGCTGTTTCTTAGCCAGACAAAGGGATCTAAACTCAAAAACTTTCTTATGAATGCCTTTATCATGTCTGACGACACTCTAACAAAAAACAAGGCCAGAGACCTTGTTACAAGCCTAAACATCCCGGAAATAATCCTGGAAAAATCCTTTGCCCAACTAAACAACTCCGAGGTTCGCACGCTTTATGGAAGCCTTCTCAAGCTTAATAACCTATAGCTTGTATTTTTGATCCTTTACCTGTAAAATACGCCATGTGCCAGATAGAGACTTATTCAAAGCCAAACTCGATGAAATGGGCGTTCACGCAAGTGAATCGCTTGGACAGCATTTCTTAATCGAAGACTCCTACATAAACACACTTGCGTCCCATGTTGTTAGAGGCGCCACGGTTGTAGAAATAGGCTCCGGACCGGGAAACCTAACTGAGGCGTTGGCATCCAAGGCGGGGCATGTTGTTGGCATTGAAATCGATAAAAAATTTCAACCCTTTTTGGAAGAAGTACAACGTCAACACAAAAACGTACAAATTGTTTATGGAGATGCTCTAAAAACAAATCTTTCAAGATTCAAGCCACTTCTTGGTGAGATGCAAATTGTCGCAAGTCTCCCATTCCACATTACAGAACCATTTCTTGAGCAATTAACATCCCTACCAATTGAAGGTGCAACACTTATATTGGGAGATGAAGTGACACACGAAGTCCAGCAAACACCTGATAGCCTAAATTTTGGGAAGCTGTCATTACTTGCTCAAACATTTTTTGATATAAACATAGCAGCTTCAATCCCAAGACAAGCATTTTTTCCTCAGCCCAGGACAGACGCCAATATTGTTAATTTCCACACAAAGAGTAAAAAAGAAATAAGCAGATCCCGCTCAAATGCAATTTTTGCAAGACTTTTTAGAACCGCTCGCAAGAATAGCCCTATAATTAACGAAATAAAACAGGCGGTAGTCGATTTTGGAACTGGTGGCACCACACTCGGAAAACAAGAGTTTCACCAAAAAAATCGATCTACTGTAAGAAGGGAGCTTAAAGCTATGCTACAAACAGGAGATTACACAGGAAATTCACAACACTCCAAACGTGATGGAGTTGTACTTTCACAATCTCACGCCCTTGATTTAATTGGACGAATGGGGTTGCCGGAAGATTTACTTAGAAGACCATTCTCAACACTAGACAATCAAGATATCCGCCAACTCACAACGGCTGTCAGAGCCCATTTTGGTTAAATCTTCACTGGAGCGGGATAAGAGGCTTGTCACTTACCACTTTGTGGAGCGGGATAGGGGAGTCGAACCCCTCTTCTCAGCTTGGAAAGCTGATGTTGAGCCGATCAACTAATCCCGCAGGTTAAGCTTCGTAATTATATCAAATGTCGGGGTGGACGGACTCGAACCGTCGACCTCGCGCTCCCAAAGCGCGCACTCTAGCCAACTGAGCTACACCCCGCAATCTGCCTGGTGCCGAGGGCGAGACTCGAACTCGCACGAAGTATAAGCTTCGCGGGCTCTTAAGGCCCGTGTGTCTACCATTCCACCACCTCGGCAAACAATACAAACCAGCTTTATATTTTACCATTTACGAACGTAAATGGCCACGCCACGCTATTTGACAAACACCCAACATTCTTCTAACTTAAAATATCGAGGGGGTGATGATTATGGACAAAAAACTCTTCGTACGATTTGTGGTTTTGTGGTTTATTAACTCTACGCTTATATTTCTTGCGAGCGTCCTTTACCCGCATATTTATGTTTTAGGTTCAGCTTTTGCTCCACTGCCAGTTGCAGTTGTTGTCTCAGGATTTTTTCTGACCTTACTCTGCAAATTGGGTAAGAAGCTAACAAATAAACTAAACGGTAAGATTAAAGGAAGGCTCGGAATGTTAATTTATTATTGGGTTATAAATTCTGTTGCGCTTTGGCTCGTTGCAAGGTTTGCGCCATTTACAGGGTTTGGAATAACAGCATTTTACTGGGCATTTGCACTGGGATTCGCGACTAACCTGGGGCAATGGCTAGTTCGCCAACTCTTTAAGGTTACAAAGCTAGTCTGAGGGTGCGCCTGGGGAGAATCGAACCATCATCACTTGTAAATTCGAAAATTGCCTGTGCCCTCGGGAGGAATCGAACCTCCACAGCCTGTTCCGAAGACAGGAACTCTATCCATTAAGCTACGAGGGCAATTTTCTCATCATCTCATTCTTCGATGTCGAAGACAAGTATT
>JAKAJP010000025.1 GCA_021824915.1 bacterium | reverse complement strand
ATATAGACCGGCGGCCCACAACTTGGTTTCCGAATGGGATTTTATATACAACAAGGCCCACAACGAATACTTAAATTTCATGGCCACAACCGGGACCGTTGGAATACTCGCTTATCTGACACTCATCGGTTTTTCTATCTATCAAATGCTAAGTACAAAGAATAAATTTGTAATAGCTCTAACTGCCGGTTACGCGTCTATTTTAATTTCAAACTTCTTTGGTTTTTCGGTTGTTCCCGTTGAAATTGAATTTTTCCTTTTTCCCGCATTTGCCGTTGTGTCGGTAATAAGTGAAGAAAAAAAGGCAAAAAGAGAAAAATCTGAGACAAACACTATACAAAAAATATTAATTGCCACAATCTTACTTTCTGCCTTCTATATTCTAGTTCTGATTTCCCGCTACTGGTACGCAGATACCCTTTATGCAAAAGGTAAAGGCTATAATTCGCTTGGGGAACCCGCAAATGCTATCCCACTTCTCACAAAAGCAATTGAATTTGAGCCGTACCAGGCAATTTACCACAATGAAATATCAATTTCCCATGTGCTTAGTGCTATCGATGCAGCCAAAGAGAAGGATTCGGTAAAAACCCAAGACGAAGTAAACAAATCGCTATTGGAGTCCCAGGAAGCCTTAGACTTATCTCCCGCCAACCTAAATATCAGAAGATCGAGGTTTGGAATATTTTTGAGATTGTCGTCCATTGATTCCAGATTTCTGGTTCTTGCCCGCGACACTCTCACCGATGCAATTAAATACGCCCCCACCGATGCAAAACTTTATTACAACCTGGGTCTGACGGAAGTACGGACCGGACAGAATGATGAAGCCGAAAAGACTTTTGAAAAGACGATAGAACTTAAACCAAATTATAAAGAAGCCAGACTCGCCTACGCAATTCTCCTAATTAATAAAAAGGAATACCAAAAAGCCAGAGATCAACTGAACTATATATTAAGTAGTATTGATCCCAACGATACATTGACCCAGCAAACACTTCAAGAGATCAAATGACCCGTATTTTTGGTATAATTAGGCGTGATCAGAAAAATACTGAGTTCCAAGGAGCCTTCCCTGCGGCAAAAAAGCAGGCCGGTTACAAAAATTGACAAAAAGGTCTCGCAACTAATTGCCGATCTAAAAGATACCCTGAGAGTTCAGAAAGACCCTGAGGGGGTGGGCTTGGCTGCGCCACAAATCGGCAAAAACATCAGAGTCTTTATCTGCAATTACAAAGGCTTCAAAAGAGTAATTGCCAATCCGGAAATACTGCAAATTAAAGAGGGTAAACTTCACTCCGCCAAGGGAACATCTGGTAAGAAGGAGATTTTGGAAGGTTGTCTATCACTTCCCAATTATTACGGACCACTTGTGCGCGCCGGAGAGGTAACGGTTAAATATCTCGACGAAAGCGGTAAGAATTTAACTGAAACTTTTACCGGATTTAATGCTCAAATTATTCTCCACGAAATTGACCACTTAAATGGAGTTTTATTTTTAGACAGACTTTTTGAACAAAAAAAGCCACTATATAAGGTTGAGGGCAATGAATGGGAGGAGGTTGATTTACCTTGAAAATTGTCTTTTTTGGTACGCCGGATTATGTTCTTCCGGTTTTAACCAAAGTTCACAAAACGTTTGTGACCGGTCCCGGGAAATCGCCAATTGTAGCGGTGGTAACACAAGCCCCAAAGGAAGCGGGCAGAAAACAAATTTTGACTTATTCCCCCGTCGATAAATGGGCGCACGAACATAAAATCCCCGTTTACTATAAGGCATCAGACTTAATAAGCGATAATGTTGAAGCAGAACTGGCAATATTGGAGTCGTACGGCAGCATATTAAGAAAAGAGGAAATTGACTACTTTCCAAAAGGAATAATCAATATCCACCCCTCCCTGCTTCCAAGATGGCGCGGGGCTTCTCCCGTCCCGGCTACACTAACGGCCGGAGATAATATAACCGGCGGAACTGTGATAAAACTCGACGAACAAGTGGATCATGGGTCAATCGTCAGTTATTTCCGCGAAGAAATAAAATCCGATGACACCACCGACAGCCTGAGGCGGAGGATTTTTGAGAAATCCGCGGATGTGATGGCAGAACTACTCCCCGCATATTTATCGGGAAAAATAAAACTCAAACCTCAAAATGAGGCTGACGCAACTTTTACAACCCGCATAACTAAAGATGAAGCTTTCATTGACCTTGAAACTCTAATTACGACTCTCTCAGGAAAAAGTTCCAGAAAGACCAGAGAAATACCGTTTATGGCCGGTTATAAATTAAAATTAACTCCGGGTAATATTCATAACTTTATAAGAGCAATGTTCCCCTGGCCGATTGCCTGGACAAAACTTAGTAATGGACAAAGATTAAAACTACTAAAAGCGCATTTAGAAAATGATGTCTTGGTTTTAGATGAAGTTCAACTCGAAGGAAAAAAACCTGTCAGCTACCAGCAATTTAAAGAAGCCTATCCGGGTCTAACTTCAAATTAAGCTAGGGCTGCAGAAGAAACACGACTCGCCCCAATTTTGGCTAACCTTCCGTCTTTCTTGAGTCTTTTGAGGCATTTTGCACAAAGAACAACACCGGTCTTTGCACCCTTAATCATTACTGAAACCTTTTGGAGATTCGGCTTAAAAGTCCTTGGACGAACTTGAGCGCGTGTTCTCCATCGTTTACCGGCAACGCCCCTGCCGTGCCTTTGCAAGTGGCCGACAACAACAGACTTGCCGCAATTGTAACAAACGTATGCCATGGTGGTGTATTATACTATTTGAGCCGTATTCATGACAATACTTATCTATATTATTGCTTTCGCAATCACCATTACCGTTCACGAGGCCGCACATGCCTGGATGGCAGATAGGCTCGGCGACCCAACTGCCAGACTCGCGGGGCGCTTGAGTCTAAATCCTATCGCCCACATAGATATCTATGGAACCGTAATCGTCCCCCTACTACTAATCTTTTTTGGCTCTCCGTTCGTTGTGGGTTGGGCAAAACCGGTACCCATCGATCCATACAATCTCGAAAACCCTAAACGAGACTCGGCACTTATCTCTTTTGCCGGACCTTTTGTAAATATGGCTTTAGCCACAGTTTTGGCTATCGTCGCACGACTTTTCCCAATATCACCGATTTTTAATATTCTCTACCCCGTCATACTTCTAAACATAACCCTTGCCATCTTTAACCTCATTCCGATTCACCCACTCGACGGAGGCAAGGTTTTGGTGGGGATTTTACCACACAAAGAAGGTGTTGAACTCGACCGCTTCCTTAATCAATTCGGGCTCATCCTACTTCTAATCCTGATTTTTCCCCTTTTTGGAGGCGTGTCCCTAATTTCGGCGGTTATCTCCCCGATCGTAAATACAATTACCCACCTTTTAGTCCCGGCAGCTTCGCTGATTTGATACTTCCAAGAAACTTGAAACGCCTGCTACAATATATATGACCCTGTTTGAAAGAGGTAGGTTAGATTTTCCTGACCGAATTTAAAATTTTGGGAGGGCGAAGTCCAACTTAAGCGTAAGCTTACTTAGGCAGCTCACCCACCTGGATTTTCCAGGAAATTCGCCGAACTCTTGAAAGCGGGGTCAATTTTGACTACAGCCAAGCTTCAGGCACAATTTTTTGATATAATTCAATAACGCCGGCGTAACTCAGCGGTAGAGTAGCTGTTTTGTAAACAGCAAGTCACTGGTTCGAATCCAGTCGTCGGCTCAAGGCCAACTTCTGGGTTCAATAGTGCCAAGCAATGTATAATTGCACGGCGAATCCAGTCGTCGGCTCAAAACAACCAAAAAGCTGGGGTGGCGGAGTGGACAATCGCATCAGACTGTAAATCTGACGCTCGAAAGGGCTACATAGGTTCGAATCCTGTCCCCAGCACTCGAGTGCTCGTGCCCGGGCCATTCTTCGATGGTGCCAAGCGATGAATAATTGCACGGCGAATCCTGTCCCCAGCACTTACAACGGACGGGCCAACCCCGGATAAGTGGTGTAAAGAAGAAGCCCTAAAAAAAGGGTTGCGAGTATCAAAAGAAGTACCTGCCATTTCCCCATGATATAATTCTAGCACAGGCACGCCGAGGTAGCTCAGTGGTAGAGCACGTTCTTGGTAAGAACGGGGTCGGAGGTTCAATCCCTCTCCTCGGCTCAAAAAGAGCTTGTTACTTCACAAGCCCAATGGTAGAATATTCGACGTATGGCAAAAAAAGGTGCACGCGAAATAGTTGCTTTAGTTTGTTCCGTTTGTAAGAACCAAAATTACACCACAAGCAGGAATAAAGTTAACATGGATACAAAAGGAAAGGGTAAACTTCAAATCAAAAAATACTGCAAATTCTGCAAAAAGGTCCAATTGCACAAGGAGTCCTCAAAGCTAAAATAATTGCCGTTACTTTCTGAACTCCAGAAAAGAGCTCTCACCAAAACCTTTAATGTCCGCGTCTAAGAATGCAATATCCCCCGTCGTATATAGCACGGGGCTCAACTTATTACCACAACTGAAATACTCCGCATTTTCATCATGTGACACGCTAACTAGGGCCTCACCACCCCTTTTTAATACCCGCAAAGTCTCCCCAAAAGCCCGCATAAGCATCTCTTTACTTGTTGAATGTATTCCATACGAGTAACAGGCAAGAACAGCATCGAACCATCCCGACTTAAAAGGGAGACTTAAAAAAGATTCAGAACGCGCATCTGCCTCAAAAGCCGCATCAACCCTACCTATAAATTCCTTCGTCGGTGCCACTCCAACATGAGTAAATGCCAAATGTGTTGCATATCTAGCCCCACTAATTCCTTCTTCGGTTGAATAAGCCAAATCCAGAGGGATCACGCTAACATCCGATCTAAATTTACCAACAGATCTCAAAATATCAATTTCCTTTCTAAGTAACCCTCCACCCGCCCCCACGTCTAAAACCCGCTTTTTACCTCCAAGCCAATGAAGAAACTCATCCCTTGTCATACCAAAAGCGCCAGCATAACCTTCTATTCCTCTGTTTACCATATAACCAACAAGTTCGTTCTGCTCTACCATATCCAGGAAATTCTATCACGCTTAAGTTATAATACGAAGATAAATATGAGTGTCGTTCAGTGGTAAGCAAAGCTTGGCCACTGGATAATTTAGGGGTGTCGTTCAGTGGTAGGACATCGGTCTCCAAAACCGATAACGGGGGTTCGATTCCCTCCACCCCTGCCGGAATTTTCTACGCTCTTACCATTCCCAATTTCTTTGGCCAAGATTCCCCCTTAGGAGTAATAACAAACATCACCCGGATATCCTTAACCGGTCTTCTTTTAGATTTCCCTTCAACTTTGATGTGGTTTACATCCCACCACTTTTTAACAAAATCGGAAATTCTATATTTCCGGTCAAGGTTATTATAGCCAAAATAACTATTAAAATATGGGTCAGCTATCCTCAAACTAGCCTCTTTTTTATCTACTCTGGTGACAACGCTATAGTGTCCCTTGTCCTCATCCTCGTTCTCATAAAAATCCCCCTGCCATTCCACCCCTACAGGAAAATTAAACTTTGCGACTATTGAATTAAGGTCATTAATCGTCGCTTTCTGCTTTCTCCAGAAGCTAAAAGCACCCTTCCCGGCGATTTTCGAAGCCCTGGCCATATCCTTGATGTCTACCCCAAACTCCCTGATTTTATTTTGCACCCTTATAGACCGGATTAGTTTAGTTTGCGCAACTTTCACACCGACAAAGGAAAGTAGCATCTCAAGCGTGGCCGGGCCGCAAGAATAATTCGAAATCTCCTTGACCCTTTCCATTTTTGGAAAAGGCTTACCCTTAACTTTATCTTCGAGCTGAAGAAGTCTCTTGGCTAAACCCCGGGTTTTGCGGTTTTTCTCTAAGTGCATATCGGCCCCATTTTACGGCCTAAAAACAATTTTTACAAGCCCTTTGCATACTTACTTAGAAGGCTGACAATGGTGTCTTCAAATTCCACGCCGTGGAGCGCCATCACCTCTGTCATCGGAAGCCCTTTATCCGGGCCAAATGCCGTATTCGGATTGCTATCCGTAAAGTACGGAACCCCGGTTCCCTCTTCCACCCTAATATCAAACTTTGCATAGTCTTTATGATGAAGCCCTCTAAAAGCCCGTATGGCCAAAGTCTCAATTTTATTGCTCAAGACCTGATCATCTACCGGGACATATTTATAGGCATCCCAATCTTCATAAGACTCAAGGCTTGTAAAATAATGCTTTCCATCCGGCTTTTTCTTAAAAATCTTCTCCGCCATAAAAACTCTTTTCTTCTGTCCGTCATCAAAAACCACGCAAGTGATTTCCGGACCGTCAATAAATTTTTCAACAATCACCGGCATTTTATAAGTGGAAATTAAACTATCAACCCTTCTCTGTGCGTCTCTAATGGTTTCTTTGACAGCGTGATCATCAATACCAACAGACCCTCCGCCCTCGTTAAGTTTAACTATCAAAGGAGTCCCCAGTGCTTCGTCGATAGCGACACCACTCCTCCTAATAAATTGAAAGTATGGAGTCGGAATGTCATAAGCCATTAAAAGCCTTTTCGTCAAATTTCTATTATTCCCTATAACCATTCCTTCCATTTTTGCGCCAGTATATGGAACTTGGGATAGTTCTAGTGCCGCCGGAACCGAAGTTTGAAGCATATCTTCCCCCCTTAGCGTATCGACCAAATTAACAATCAGGTCAGGTTTATCAACCAAAATATTAGTTAAAAAATATTGATCACCGGGGATTGCCTTAACTTCAACTCCTAGTTTTTTAATTTCGGCAACAACCTCCGCCGCACGATCTTCTACTTCAACCTCTGCCTCGTATGCCCCACGCGTTGGAAAGTATTCTCTTTTAACATGCGAGTAAGCTACAACTACTAATCTAAATTTTTTAAGTAAATCGCGATCACCTGCAAGCTTAATTTTTGTGGTCTTTCGCTTTGCCATTTTTGCAAATTCAGCATATCATATGTTCGTGAAAAGAAAAATAGTTTTAGTGGGTGGAGTTTTTGATATTCTTCACTATGGTCACATACATTTTCTGAAACGGGCCAAAAAATTGGGAGATTATCTGATAGTTGCGCTCGAATCGGACAAAAACGTCAAAAGACTAAAAGGAAATAACCGCCCATTTCATAATCAGAAGCAAAGAAAAGAAATCCTGGAAGGGCTATCTTTTGTTGATCAAGTAATTGTCCTAAAAGATAGGATGACAGATGCTGACTACGAAAGGCTCGTCATCTCTACTTCACCCAACATAATTGCGGTAACAGAAGGCGATAAAATGCTCGAAAAGAAAAAGTCACACGCAAAAAGGGTTGGGGCAAAAGTAATTGAAATTCCATTTGTCAAAACCCATTCAACATCCAAAATCGCAAAACTTCTAGGGTTAGAGTAGCTTATGCCCTAAAAAGCTCTCCACCGGAATATCCCTGGTGCACAACATCCTCAAGTAGTTCAAACATAGCCTTCGAACCATTCTTAAAGATTGCCCCACCAACACCTAAAATAGCAATTGCGGTTCTGGGAACTGGCTGCGCAATCAAAATCGAACGACTACTGATGTCACCCAAATGAATTCCATGAGAAGCCAAGAGGTGTTTATTGGTCAGCGCAAGTACTTTGCTACCGTAATCAAAAAAACTACTATCCAATCCAAAAAGTGAGCTATCGGGCCCGTTTGCAGCAAAAATTCTTAAACCGCTTGTCCAATAACTTACCCCCCCATCCGGAGACATAGGAAGAACACCAGCCTTCATAATTCCCTCAACGGAACCCACACTCTTGATGCCATGAACTAAATGACCACCTATTTCAGTCTGTTCAACAAATCTGGCAACCCTATTCTGACTAACACCAACAATATCAGCAATCCTTTGATATGTTCTAGTTTCCAACATGTGTTTATATTAAATTCTTGAAGCCAGCCCTGCAAGATGATTACGGAGAACGCGAATTTCTCTTTTTGCCGTTTCAGGACTATCGCTTCCATGAACAATACTCGTCAAATTGCTTTTTGCCCATCTCCCGCGAATCGTGTGGTAATCTCGTTTCCGTCCCTCAACATCCCAATGACCAATTTGTTTCCGCCATTCTTTGATAGCATCACCTTGTTCAGAATAAAGCAGTAAAAATGTAGTTGGACCGGAACTCATAAAGTCCAGGTGCTCTTGCCATTTGCTACCAAAGGCTTTATTTCTTGCTGCCGGCTGTTTTGAGAGCATACCTTTCTGGTTAATATAAAAATCTTCCGCATCCAATAAGTTTAGGCGGACAGATACACTAAAAACAGGTGTCAAAGGATGTCTGATTTCTGCCGTTATTGCTCTGGCCGCAGCTTCATCGCCGTAACCCTTCGCATTTTCATCAGCATGCGGCTTTATTAAAGCAAGCGTAATTTTGTGAGCTTCAATGAGTTTTTGAAGTTCGGGGTGATCTAAGACCTGAACAATCTTTTCAAGTTTCAAGCGTTCAAGCTCGCCAAAGCTTAACCTCTCATATTCGGAGGGACTCAAAGCGCTCAGTGTCTCTCTATTAAGCTGGCTTGGGGCAGTCAGTTTCTCGAATATTTCTACCCCCATATTAACTTTTCTTTATTCTGCTGTCTAAAAATTTGAGAAAACGATCCAAGACCCTAATCTCGGATATTATCTGTCTCTTTTTGGCCGAAATCTTAGCCTTTTTCATGGATCGGGCTATTATACACTACCGCCCTAATTTAATCCCATCTTTTGATCTCTTCCTGGGGAAGGCGCAGCTTTTTGGGAGTAATAAAAAGAAGAATAAAGGCAATTAAGACCACCCCGACACCCAAATAGCTAAACGTCAGCCGCTCGCCAACCTTCTGGGCAATAATTCCAGCAATCGGAGGCCAGACTATGTACGACAAATTAATGGTAGAGCTGGTTAGACCGATTAAATCGTTTTTCTCTTTCCCCATTCTGGCAATAATGTCCGTGTAAACCCCCTCAAGAAGTGGGTAACAGATAGCCAGGGCAAGAGATGAAATCAGAACCATGGCAAGTTGCCATGGAATTGAATCATTGAAAGCTAAACCAACGAGAAACAACCCCGCAACAATTAAAAACTTTTCTGTTAAAATCTTTTTGCCCTTGTAAATTCCCCATTTCGCGACGATTAAACCCAAAAAAATCGGAGGAAACTGATAGAGGGGTAAAAAAAGGCCTCCCAAGGGATTAATTGCGGCAAGTTTTTCTGTCCAAATTGCACCTGTTGTCCAATAAGTTGAATCGATAAAACCCAAAAGAACGCTAATTATTATAGCGGGCCAAATTGCATGAGCAAGAGTCATCCAGTGTTTAAGTTCAGTCCAAGGATTAACTTCTTTCAGGTCAATTTGAGTAGGTGCATCATGCATATTTTGCGTAAACATCAAAAGCAGAAAAGCGACTAAAAGTAAGACAAGAAAAACCACTTCTGTTGGAATATAACCTCTTAAAAGAAGTAATGTGGCAGCGAGCGGTCCCAAAAAGTAAGCCAGGTTGGAAAAAATTCCGGCAACACTCCAGGCACCGGAGCGCATGTGAAGAGGTACCACGCTCCCCATAAATTGGTAGTTAGCAAAAGAAATAAATTCATAATAAACACCCCAGAGTGTCATGGTAATCAAAAATATTAAAATCAACGGATAATAAGTTGATCCTAATAGGAAAAAGGAGGTCAAAGCGGAGGTGAAAATTCCCCAGATAACCAACCTTCTAACCCTTGCAGTTTTAAGTAGTGTCGGAAAAACCAAATCGCTCATAAACCCAACAATCGATTGAAAACTAATAATAAGACCCATATAAACGGAGTTTCCGAGTGAGTTTTGAATTTGATTTGGCGCCCAAAAAGCAATAATTCCATCAGCAACTCTTAAAAAGAAAAGTGTTAATGAAAAAAGAAGAACTTTTGCCCAAACAGGATTTTCTTTAACAAAATTATGAAACCGTCTCACAAATCCATTGTACAATCTGCTACTTGAGGCGCGCAATGTGGGCATCAACCATGAGGCGAACAAGTTCCTTGAAACTTGTTTTTGGGGTCCAACCTAAAACTTTTTTGGCTTTTTCCGGATTGGCAACTAACGGACCAGTTTCCGTTGGTCTGACAAAACGTTTATCAACGGTGACATAATCTTTCCAATTTAGATCAACATACTTAAACGCTTCCTCGCAAAGCTCACGGATCGTATGAGTTTCTCCTGTTCCGATTACAAAATCGTCGGGCTTATCCTGCTGAACAATAAGCCACATTGCTTCGACAAAATCTCCCGCAAACCCCCAATCGCGCTTTGCATCCAAATTTCCCAGAGCAACCTTTCCATTTTTAACAATCGGTTCTCCCTCCTCATTCAAGTGCTGTGAATTTTTAATTCCAAGTTTGGCCGCAGCGGCTGCGTAAGTAACTTTTTGGGTGACAAAACCCAAATTACGGCGGGGCGACTCATGATTAAAAAGAATTCCGTTTACGGCAAACATATCGTAGCTTTTTCTATAAATTCTAGTCATTGCATAAGCGTAAAGCTTGGCCGCAGCGTAAGGGTTGGCCGGATTAAGAGGCGTATCTTCATTTTGCGGAATTTCTTTAACCCAACCGTACATTTCAGAACTACTCGCCTGATAAAACTTGGCTTTGGGAACGACATCTAAAGTTGCATCTAAAACCCTGTGCGCCCCTATAGCTGTAATTTCTGCTGTATGAATTGGTTGCTTGAATGATTCTGAAGGATGCGATTGAGAAGCCAAATTATAAACTTCGTCCGGTTTAACTTTCTGAATATTTTCGCGAAGACTTACGGGGTCTAAAAGGTCCCCCTGATAAAGTTTCAGATCCTCCTGAATATGACCGATATTTGGATACTGAAGACTTGAAGTACGTCTTACGATCCCGGAAACCTCATAATCTTTCTTAAGAAGAAATTCGGCCAAATAGCTTCCATCTTGGCCGGTAATTCCGGTAATGAGGGCCTTCTTTTTCGCCATTAGTTTAAGATGTTAGCACAATTATAAATAAAACCCAATGGACAACGCTCAATGGTTGGAAAGATGAATAAATAATAAACGAAGCAAACGCAAACTTCCGTTCAAAACTGATTGCCTTAAAACTTTCAATTAGCCAGCCCAAGAAAAACGCAAGACCAATAATTCCTGACCACATCGCCACGTCCAAAAATAAATTGTGTGCGCGGTCAATAATTAAGCCGTTAAGCGGGATCTTTTCTTTTTGAAAAGACAGATTGTAGACAAACTCCCCGGATTCTGCTCCGTATCCCAAAAATGGTCTTTTTATTACCGACTCTATCCCAAGCCTCCAAATTGTCGGCCGATTTTCGAATATCGAAGATAATTTATTTCTCGATATAAACGCCACTACCAAAGCCACCACAATAAAAATAGCGGGAATAAATAGAACTCGAGGTTTTTTACCTAAACTATTTATATAAACCCCCACAACAATAAAAAGAGAAATAATCCCCGATCTTGACTCAGTAAGAAATACCGCAATAGCAGGGATTAAAAATAATACTTTTGGAAATACTATAAAAACAAAGAATGATCCGATTGCCAAAAATCCGGCGACGGCGTTAGTTTCTCCCAAGGTCCCAAGTGGATTACCAAAATAAAGATTTCCGCCAAGTTTTTGCAGAAAAAAAATTCCGGCTTCCACCAATATTGAAATGGCAATATATTTTATTAAATGTTTCTTTTGTAAATCTGAAAGAATGCCAATAGTCTTGCCTACTAGCCAAAGACCAAGAAAAAATAGAACTCCCTGATGACGATAACTCCCACCAAGAATTGAATCCAAAGGATGAACCCCAAAAATGCTCGAGACCAATAGGAATGTTAGCCAACCAAAATACCACAGATCCGTTTTACTCAAACGTAAATTTTCCAAATGACGAACTAATTTGAAGACCCAGAAGATAATGATAAATAAAATTCCAAAGTAAAAATAGGAAACTTTCGGAGCTTCAAAATATCCTTTCCAAACGATAAACGGCAAAAATACCAACCAAGGAATAAAAAGATTTATAAACATATAAGACAATTATAAACCCGACCATGTTCGGCATTTCGCAATTGACTATTTATTAGTAGATCCTTAATATAAAATTGATGAATTTCTCAGCAAGATTTAAGTCTTTACCAACTCCAACTAAAAGACTTCTTGGACTTGGGATTGTCCTAGCTCTTGTAGTTGCGCTTCCCCTCTTTGTTTGGGCAATAGTCACACAAAGATTTAACTTGGGCAAAAAGGCGGCAAGCGGCGAGCCCGTACCATCACCCACGCCTATAGGCAATTCAATAACATGGAATACCGACCGTATACATTTGAGTGCTACAAACTTCTACATAAATATCGATGGAAACAAATTGTTTGTTGATAATAACCCGACACTTCAACTACATTCAGATCCCGGAACCTCCACTTACACAACACTTGAAGCAACTTGGACCGAAAACAACGTTGGAATGTCGCTTTTTATGTACTTCAGCAGAAACCCATCGACAAACAGATGGCAAGTTACGGAAATAAGAACTTCTAACGGGAATCCTTCAAGCGATTGGTTATATTATCCAGGATTTGATGCCACTGATGCCGGATCCACTTATTACCTAGGAAATGCTAATTATTTTTCCAATGATGGACGAGGTCTAATTCATTTTGAAAATTTGAACATCCAAACATTTTTCGCCGGGCTTCCAACCCCAATCCCCACCACAACACCCACCCCTCTAACTTGCGCAGGAAATCCGTTTACCTTCGAAATATCTCCTTCCTATCAACAAAGCAACCCCGGAGGAACTCTAAGATATAGTGTTTTGGTAACCAACAATAATAATCCCAGATGCGAATCCATCCTTGCAAACTTAATAGTCGACAAACCTTCGAACTGGACAGCCGATTTCGGCACCCAAAGCTTTTCTATTCCAGGAAACACAACATATTCAACATACTTGGACGTTACTTCCCCAACCTCCAACTACATCCTAGGGGCCCAACCAATAAGCATAAGGATTTCGACAATTTACGGAACAACCAATTCACAAACAGTAACTTATGACTTGGTAAATAAGCCCTTATATCAAATCCTTAAGTTCCTATTCAAATTCTCGGGAATTACTGACGGAGGCGCTGACGGAGGTAATGTTGCGGTAAGATTTGTTAAACCTAATTTCTTCGACTTCTTTGTGTCTCCCGTAAAAGTAAATTACATCGGGAACGGAGTTTATTCGGCAACCGTCGCATTCGCCAGTACAATGACACCCGGTCTTCCTGTAGGAAACGACTACACAATTTATCTTAAGGGTGAAAAGCATCTGGCCAGAAAATTCTGTTACCAGTCAGGTCAAACGACAAGGTGTACGGCAAACGGTTATATTAGCATTGGCGTAACCGATACTCAAACCGAGCAAGTTTTTGACTTTACCGGTTTACCACTTGAGCCGGGAGATGTATATCCGCAGGACGGCGCGGCAGACCTAAACGACTTTGCCAAAATCAAAAGTCTACTTTCAAAACTTTCATCTGATTTAACCTCCCAAGACAAACTTATCGGAGATTTGGACTACAACGGAATAATAAATGTTAAGGATTTGTTCCTGATGAGGAAAACTTTAGAATCAAAATATGACGAGAATTAAAACACTTTTTGCATCATTAATGCTTTCCTGCCTTTTTTTTGTGGCATCTTCTGTTCTTGCCGTGCAGGCGAGTGCGGCTCCACAACTTTATTTTGATCCCTCCCCCACAAGCGTTGCTAATGGAAGCGATGTAACTATAAATCTAAGGATCAATACTGATACAGCCAACGTTTTTGGAGCGGATGCAGTTGTAAATTTTCCCTCAAGCGACCTTAACCTCAAATCTGTAACCAATGGCGGATTTTTCAGTGATTTTACTTTTGCCCAGTCTTCAGGAAAAATTGAAATTCACGGGTATTTCTCAACAGCCTTCGACTCAAAAAGTGGTAGCGGAAACCTTGCAAACATTATCCTGACGGGTAAAAAAGATTCCGGTTCGGGAACTTTAACCTTCACCTGCAGTGGAAACGGCAACGACACGGAGATTATAGATTCGAACGGAAACAACATCTTAAGCTGTAACAATATTAATCAGGATGTAATAAGTTACGGTTCGACACAAGGCGAACCCAACTCCTGTGGAGGAACCTGCGGCAGTAACTATAATTGCCAAGCAAATTATTTCTGCTACCAAGGCTTTTGTAGAAACCCGATTTGTCAAACAAGTGTTGATTGTAGTTGCAAAACTCCGGCACCTACAACAAAACCTACACCAAAAGTTTATCCAACCCCCACTATGGAAATCGTTACTCTGGCACCTTTCTCAACAAAATCGGGCTACTTCAAACCCTCTCCAACACCAACCGTCAACCCAATTTCTCAAGTTGAAGGACCCGTCAGAAACTTTAATTACCTACTCTATCTGGCAGGGTTTGCACTTGCAGGTGCGGTTATTTTCATAATCATACACATCAAAAAGAAAAGTCCCCCCAAAATCTCTCCCCCCTACGGTATATAACTTTCCGTTCTAGCCAATTAGGTAATCCCAATTCTCTTGAGAATTGGGAATTCCAATCCCTTACAGGAATTGGTAAAATATAAGCCGCAAGAAAGAAGGAAGGAGGCGACTAAATTGACATATGTTCATTATCAAGAAGAAAAAAGGAGAGTCCGAGGACAAACTCATCGCTCGTTTTCGAAAGAAAACGATCATGGAGGGGGTTTTGCAGGAGTTTAGAGATAGAGAGCGCTACAAGAAACCTGCAGAAAAAAGAAAAGAGCAAAAATACAGAATCGCCCACTCTATTGAACTCGAGAAGAAGAGGAGTTATTAATCCAGGTTTCCACAAATTGTTTCCTGTGCTGACGTGTAATGCCATGTTTTTTGATGGCGTTTTGATGCTCCTTTGTGCCATAGCCTTTGTTTCTGCCCCAGCCATATTTTCTGTACTTAGGACGTTTACTTAAACATAGCATTAAATTGTCTCTATAAACTTTAGCTACAATCGAAGCGGCTGCAATGGAAACCGATTTTTCATCACCATTAACTATTGCCAATTGCCGTCGTCTACGCTTGGCGGGAAGACCGGGTACATAGGGAACAAAAAAAGCGTCCGCGAGCAAATAATCAATTGGCTTTCCCAATCTTTTTCTTGCATTACTAATCGCCTTCCTAAAAGCAATTTTTGCGGCTTTTCCCATTCCGACTTTGTTAATCTTCCCTGCAGAGACCTCGCCAATTCCCCAAGCCAACGACCGATCTTTAATCCAGACCGAAGATTTTTCTCTTTGCCGGGGGCTCATTTTTTTAGAATCATTAATTACTATCGAATCGGGAATTTCGAACCCGGAATCTCCAGGAAAAATAACACATCCGGTTACAATCGGTCCGGCAAAACACCCCCTCCCAACCTCATCCACACCAGCAACAAATTTATAGCCTTTTTTGTATAAACTTTTTTCGAAGGAAAAATCAGGGAAGCGCATTTATTGGGAAAGCGTTTTGCAAAGACCCAAGAGCAGTAATTACCTTGTCCCTTGCAAAAGGATCTTTTCTATACTCCTTCATCGCATCGCTATTTAGGAATTCTTCTGCAATTTGTCTATTGGTCAGTCTTTCCCGGAGAAGTTGTAAATTATGAAATGGAGAGTCACTTCCACCCCTATCTTCTAATCCCTGAAGACCGGCTTCTTCACTTGAACTCATTCCAAGAACAGCCAAAAGTCCCGCTTGCACCGACTGATAGGCTGGTTTTAGTTCGTCGGGAACGCTGCTTTTTCTATTCCCAACTTCCTTTCTTGCCTGAAAAGATTTAGGATACGGCCTTACCAACTTTTGTAAAGTTCTGCCACCATCACGAAAAACCTCAATCAAATCATGCCCCATGTGTATTCGAACTTCGCCAATTCCACCAGCTTCTATTGTCATATCCCTATTATACCAAGCGCATCAAGGCTGGCCCTTTTATTTTCCACCTCTTTTTGCTACAATTCTCCTCGTGAAGCAGGTGCTCACCTATTTTTCCGAGGTTCGAAGCGAAATTTCGAAAGTTACATGGCCGCACCGCGATGAGGTAATCAGGCTCACGGCTATTGTTCTTTTGGTTTCGATGATAGTCGGGGTATATGTAGGAGGCGTAGATTTCCTCTTCACAAAAACGTTATCATTTTTTGTCACTAAATAAATGCCAGAAGATACAAATACTCAAGTAGCGGAGCGCGGAACGGGTAAAAAGAAGATCCCCGGCCACATAGTTATTTCACAAACAGAGGACCCGAGGGCTAAGTGGTATGTGGTCCACACAAGTAGCGGCCACGAAGTTCGCGTCATGGAAACTCTCCGTCAGAGAGTTGAAACAATGAATTTGGGCGGGCGCGTTTTTGAAATGCTCGTCCCTACTCAGGATAGAGTTATTATTCGAGGCGGTAAAAAGGCAACGGTTAAGGAGAAAATTTTCCCCGGATACTTACTCGTTAAAATGATTTTGGACGATCCTACATGGCTTGCTGTCAGAACCACAGCGGGAATTACAGGATTTGTTGGTGCGGGTAATAATCCCACCCCGCTCTCTGAACTGGAAGTTGCCAATATTCAAAAATTCGTCGCAGCCCCGGCTCCGCGTTACAAGACAAAGTTTTCCGTTGGCGAGGCCATTAAAATTACAGATGGTCCGTTTGCAGACTTTCTTGGCACAATTCACGAGATGGACGAGGAAAAAGGCAAGGTTAAAGTTTTGGTTTCAATCTTCGGCCGAGAGACCCCGGTAGAGCTTGATTTCCTACAAATCCAGAAAGTTTAAGGCTTCTTCTTACCCCCGCTTGGCGGAATCATTGTATTTACAGAAACTTCAATCTTTTGTTCCCCTTCATGCTCAATTAAATTAGTATCAACGCCTTTCATTTTCCTCATCTCCTCCAGATTTTGAGGGCTGGTTTCGCTGGGGCGCAGGAGTGCAATCACATTTTTCAAAAACCCACCAAATGTTTTCTTTGGAGGCGGAGGGGCTTCCGGATTAAGCCAAAAGTCATTTCCTCCACCCGACGTTTCTGACATTGAAATAATTATATAACTTTGATAGAATTCTCGTACCACTTAAGTTTAGGTGGAAGACGCAAGTCGAAACTTCAGTTTAGTTTCCCCTTGCAAGTCCTATGGCAAAGAAGGTTAAAACAATCGTAAAAATCAATCTTAAGGCTGCTGAAGCAACTCCGGCACCGCCCGTCGGAACCGCTTTGGGGCAACATGGCGTGGCCATTATGGATTTCGTCAAGCAATATAACGACAAAACCAAGGACATGAAAGGTGAGGTCGTACCCGCAGTTATTACAATCTACGAAGATAGAACTTTTGATTTTGTCATCAAAAAAGCCCCGGTTGCAGCCATGATCAAAAAGGTCTTAGGTATTGAAAAAGGCGCCGGCAAAATGCCACAGGAAACCGCCGGAACTCTAACGCGCGACCAAGTCAGAAAAATAGCTGAAGATAAATTAGTCGATTTGAACACCAAAGACGTTGAAGCTGCAATGAAGATTGTTGAAGGAACAGCCAGGTCTATGGGCGTTAAAGTTGAATAATTTATATGGGAAAAACTAAAACAGCATTCGTCAGTGAAGTTGGAAACAAAAATAAAGAGAAACAGCACCAGGCACATAAAGCCGATGCTGAAAAAGTGCATGTTTCCGGATTAAAAGGCGGGCAGCGTGTCAAAGTGGTTGAAGCGGCGCCAACTGAAGAGGCTCCTTCGGATACCATCGAAAAAGAGGCGGTTAAAAAGAAGGCTATCGAAAAAATCCGTGGTAAAAAGTATGTCGGTGCTAAAGCTAAGATTGAACCCGGACGCGCTTATTCAATAAAGGAGGCTATTAAATTAGTAAAAGATACGTCATATTCGAAATTTGACGGAACGGTTGAGGTGCACTTGACGGTTAAGAAAGTTGGAACGAGTGTACAAGTCAACCTTCCCCATCAAGCGGGTCGTGAAAAGAAGATCGAGATTGCAAACGAGGATACAATCAAAAAACTGGCAGGTGGAAAGATTGATTTTGATGTTTTAATTGCAACCCCGGACATGATGCCAAAACTCGTTCCCTTTGCCCGAGTTTTGGGTCCGAAAGGGCTTATGCCAAATCCTAAAAATGGAACCTTAGTTCCTGATGTCAAAAGGGCTAAAAGTTTCTCGGCAGGAAGCGTGACCCTTAAAACCGAAAAAGAAGCTCCCCTAATTCACACCGTCATTGGTAAAGTCAGTCAGGATGATAAAGAGTTGAGTGAGAACCTTGAAGCAATTTTTAAGGTCTTGGGTGGTGACAAACAAATAATAAAAGTCTTTCTAAAATCCACGATGGGTCCAAGCGTTAAAGTTCAGGTTGCATAATTCCACAAAAATTCTTAGAATGAAGCTGCTATGGCAACCGATAACAAAGAACAAGCCTCGTTATTCCCATATGTAATGAGATTTGCGATGGGTGGAGACGTTGTCTCAACAGAAATACAAACTGGTGGCCGCAGTTGGGATCAGGCAACCGGCAACATAATTTCGACCACAAACAGGGTACACTTTACCCCCAGGTTTACAAACGAGCTCGCGGTCGGAACCGTGGTAGGAATTGATACCCATGAAAGTGTAGAGTTCTTCAAGGTTGTCCCGGCCCCGAAACTTGGCGCCAAGGAAAAAACTATTTACGTGGAACGCACTCCCGCTCCCGAAGATGCCCAAAAACTGATGGAAGAAGGAAGACTATTCTTTCCGTCTAATGGCGGATCCCCACTATTGCAACAAACAAGTTAATCTGTTAAAATTCCTCTGTTGTCCTAAGAAAGTATGTAGCCGAGAGGCGTAAATCATACCGAGGAAAAACGCTAACTGGCGCGCCTCGGAGCGCGTTTTTTTTGGACATAAACACAATGAAAAAGGCAGAAAAAGTATTATTCGTAGACAATCTAGTCGAGGAGCTAAAGGATGCCAAGAGCGTCGTTTTGGTTAACTATGCAGGCCTGACAGTTGCCGGCCAGCAAGAGCTTAAAAGGAGACTTTTCGAAGTTGGCGGAAGACTCGTCGTTGTAAAAAACACCCTTCTAAAGCGAGCTGGCGAGGCCGCAAAAATTGAGGCAGGTATTTTGGAAGATAAAGTTTTAGCCGGACAGACGGCGCTTCTAATTGCAGACAACGACCCCATTGCGCCCGTCCAAGTTTTGGGTAAGTTTGCCAAAGAACACGAATTTCCAAAGTTTAAGGTCGGAGTTGTTGAAGGGAGCTTCCAGGATGAGGCCGGTCTTGCCAAACTTTCCACCCTACCCGGTAAGGATGCACTTTTGGGCCAACTTTTGGGTATTTTAATGGCAAGCGAATATGGTCTAGTCGGAACATTGAATGCAAATTTGCAGAAGTTGGTTTTCATTTTGAAAACGAAGGCAGGAGGTGAAAAATAATGGCAAAGAAAGTTGATGAAATTGTAGAAGAAGTTTCAAAACTTACTGTTTTGGAACTATCAGAATTAGTTACAGCTCTTCAGGATAAACTCGGAGTTAGCGCCGCTATGCCGGTTGCACAAGCAGCCGCTACCGCACCAGCGGGTGAAGCAGGAGCAGCCCCGGCAGATGCTGGAGCAGCTAGTCAAACAGTCGTAATGACAGCCGCAGGAGCAAACAAGATTAATGTTATAAAAGCACTTCGTGAGATCAATCAAAATTTGACTCTCATGGACGCAAAGAACATGACTGAACAAATCCCTGCAGAAGTTTTGAAAGATGCCAAAGCAGAAGATGCTAAGGCAGCTAGCGACAAATTAAAAGCTGCAGGAGCAACTGTAGAGTTGAAATAATTTTTTACGTCGAAGACGAAGCTTCGCTTATTTCAACCTACATCAAAAAATCCGTCCAGTATACACTTCGTGATAAACCGACGGATTTTTTGTATCCATTTATTGCTTCGTATTTTATTTGGTCTGTGAAAATCAATAGTTTTCACACTTTCTCGACAAGTTTATTTGTACAAACTTTGAAAAAAATACCGAAAATACGGAACTTATTTATCCATGAAAATTGCAGCTAAAATTTGGGGGCGTGGGTCGTGGGGCTCGCCGACATCAGCCGAGAGGTGGATATCAAAATCCGGATTTCCATTAACCTCAGTAACAAAATAATCTCCCCCATCCTTACTTAAATCATCGGTTATTATATCCACACCCATATATTTACCACCAATTATTTCAACTGCGCGGACTGCAATTTTGGAAAAATAACCGGAAATTTTTTCCGTCTCATCTTCTACCATTCCACCAGTTGAAACATTAGCGTTTCCGCGTACAAAAATCTTTCTATCTCTTTCAATAATGTCTGTTAAAGAAATCTTCTGATTGGTTAGTTGCCGTCTAAATTCTTCATCATTTTTAATTGGTTTTAGTCTTTTACTATTATATCTTTCAATCAATTCCTCTAAGGTACTAATGCCATCCCCGATTATAAATGGCCGAATACGCCTACAGGCAGCTAAAACTTTCCCATTTAACACCAAAACTCTATGATCCTCTCCTTCACAAAATTCTTCAACCAAAACTTCGTTTTTATCTTTCAAAACTATTTCGATAGATTTTTTGGCATCATCAAAATTTTTTATTCCCACGAAAACATTGGTTCCAAGTGAAGCATCGTTCGGTTTAACAACAACCGGAAACGTCAACTCTGCATCGGAAAACTTATCCTTAAATTCTTCGAAAGATTTAACAAGTATTCCTCTAGGAGTTTTAATTCCACCAGTTGCCAAAACGTCTTTGGTTATGTCTTTATATTTACAAATCTTTGCAGAAACTGTTGTGTTTATTGGCATGAAGTCTCCCCAAATATATCTTGTCTTTCCACCCTTTGATAATCTTACTAACGGACCATTTGTTGATACAATCGAAGCCGAATACCCCAAACTTACGGCACTTTTTAATATAAGATTTAACTTATTTTTTGTTGTTTTGGGGGCTTCCATGTTATTTTGTAGCTACGATAGGATTTATTACAAATCCGGCCAAGTCGCGTCTCCCAATAATTAAGGGCCTCCTTAATTTACTCCTGTCTGCAATTGATGCGATTGTTGTAATTTTTCTGCCAGCGAGGTAGTAAGTTAGATTGATAACCGGCCTTTTCTCGGTTCCTAGTGTGCTTTTGAAGGTTTTGCTCCAAAGAATATTGCCTTTATCCAAAAGTCCCAAATCGGAGGCAAGAGTTTTATCGATAGATGTTCGCCAAGCCCCAGTATCAACTTTTGCCCAAACTTCAATCTTCGCACCTTTTACCCCTAAAATTTTCACCGTTTCCCTAGTTCCAATTGTCTTAATTCCTTCTTTGACGGCAACTCTATCCGTAAATCTTCCGGCAAAAAGTGCTTTTCCTATCATTACTCCATGCTCGGCGTCGCGAACATTAATATCTTCAATTCGATCAAGTCTGCGCCGGAGTCCCTCCATGTTTGCAAGTTGTATCTGAAGCCCGGGCTGGGCATTCATTTCTAACACCATCGGTCCTTTTTCCGGATGAATTACAATATCAACACCTATATAACCCAGGTGGGATGCCATTTGAGCCTTAACAGCAATTGTTAAGATGTCAGTCCAATCGGGTATTTTAATTCCCCGAAGTTTCTTCTCCGTCCCGGGTTTATGAATAATTTGATTTCCATGCCAAATAGCATTTGTGGTTATTCCTGTGGCTATATCGACTCCCACACCAAGCGCTCCCTGATGTAAATTAGCCCTGCCCCCACTCTCCCTTGTTGGAAGCCTTAGCATTGCCATAACCGGCACTTTATTAAAAATAATAATTCTAATGTCCGGAGTTCCCCGAAACGCCCACTTCCTGAAAACTTTGGCTCTACCCACATATTCCTGAATAAAGGCTACGTCGGGCACATTTCCCATCGAATAAGCACCCTCCAAAATATCGAGTGTGTGTAGTTTAAGGTCTCCTATCGATATCTTTTCTCTCTGAGTTGTTATCCAACCTGTTCCGTCCTCCGTCTTTTTCTTAACAACAATAATTCCCTCCCCACCTAAACCACGGCTTGGTTTAAGCGCAAATCTATCCGGGAGTTTACTCCAATTAAAATCAACCACGTCTCTAGGGTTTCTGAACTTTTTGAAGATTTCCGGAATTGGTACTCCAGCACTAGTTAAAACCCGCGCGGTTTGAAGTTTTGAGTCGGCAATTCTCTTCCCTTTTGCCGTGTTATAGCGATAAGCAAAAAGTTGTGTACGGGAATTAAGTCCTAAGATTGAAGAAAGCTTCATGGTAATTAGCTCCCTATGAGTTTACGAAATCTGTAAAGCTCCATTAGCCTTAGTCCCGAATATTTTGCCAGTGAAAAATCGAGAACTCCAACACTGAGGAGCGTCACTTCCGGATTCAATAAAACAAATCTTTGTAGTGCACCGAGTGTCAAAAAGAAATAAGAAATAAGGGCTAAAATTAAAGTCTCCGTCGTTAGATTAAGAGCCGTCTTAACACTTTTTCCAAGCTGTACTCTGATAAAATCTTCCGCCAGGAGAACTAAGATCAAAACTGCGAATATTGAGACGTTGGCAAGACTTGAGAACCGAACCAACGGGGCCGCAAAAAGTACGCCCAAGACACCTAAAACCACCGCCCACAAAATCAAAGACATTCTTGGTAAATACTGAAGCTTAACTTTGAGTTTTCTCAAAATCATTCGTGTTGCAGTCGAAACTAAAACAATAACTAAGAAAAGGCCTATCCCAATTATTGGACCCGTGGCAACAAAAGTTACCGCAAGAGCTGCGGGAAGAAAAATTCCGAAACCCCTAATTCCAACAACATTTCGGCTGAATGCAATTACAAAAGTGACTATCGGCAAAAGTAGTAAAAGTACTATTGTATTAGCGGGTACTCCGGCGGCTACCGCTCCCCGGATTGCATACTTAATCGGATTTCCCGGCCAGACTCCCCCCAAAACCTGTTCCCTTAAAAGTTTTTCCAACGGGCCCAATGTCTCTTGGGTCTTTTGAGTTATATCAGGCGCAGGTGTTGGTACCGGAGTCGGAGAAAGCGTGGGTGTAGCCGAAGGGGAAGCCGTAGCTCCCAAGACGGCTTCGTTAGATGCGTAAGGTGTCGGCGACTCTACCGCCAAACTAGCCTTTGGCAGCAAAACTAAGGCAAAAAGCGCAATAAAAAGTGAAAAAGTGATTTTTCGCACGGAATTTCCTTGAAAGTGGTTATATTATACCTTTTGTCAAAACTATTCTCTACTTTTTTGGGTAAACCGAGGTCTTCGAAGATTCTCGATTTTCGCTCGAAATCCACCTTCCGTCAGCTTCCCCTTAAAGAGGTCGTCAGAGAGTTTTCGATCGTTTCTCTCGGGAAAAAGTGACGCCCAAGGATCCCTCACACACTCTACCAGATATTGAAGCTTTTCCTCTGCCATCGATCTCGCTACATCACTTAATTCTAAATCGGCGTAAAGTTCCTGGTTCATCAAAGCATCCACAATTTCAGGTGGATTGTCACGATTTTTGCCGACAAAAGGAAGTTCGCTTTTAACGTCTCTATATATTCCAAAAATTCCCAAAACGATATTTGTAGCCGAGGTTCTGTAAGCATCTACCACTTGGCCATACATAGTTTTTAGCGTTTCGTTGGGAACTCTTCTAATCCCAGCCTCAGGGAAAACACCCGCATCTATGGGAAGTTCGATTCCGACTTTTGGGGCTAATTCAACAAGTACCTTGCAGACTTCTATTTTTCCAATCGGATCAACGCACGAAAGGTCAAGGTCGGCATTTGTAACATCCTGACAAAGCATATTTAGATCCCCAACCCGGCTATCAGCCAAGCTCAAGGTTTTCTCTATCCTCGCATACATTGGCCCTAAATTGATTTCACTACTCATAAGGCAAACCACCAAAGAAAACCTCGACATTATAGCAAATTAAGGGATCGGAGTTGTAAATAACATCCCAAATTCATATAATTAAACTTCGCCGCTCTGGTTTTCCCCGCAAGGGGAGCTTTTGCGTCGATTATATGCTTAAAACATTTAAGACATTTTTTAGATTTGCGATGGAGGACAGGTTGGGATATACAGTCCTTGTTATTAGTGTGGTTTTGGCGGGAGTCTTTGAAAACATCAGCCCCTATTTTTATAAGCTTTTTGTAGATGCCATTCCCCATCTTAACTACCAAGAATTACTTAGGATCCTTGTATTTTATATGCTGGCAAGCATAGCCTCACTTTTGTTTATTGAGATAAGTTTTTGGGTTGGAGATAAAGTCACTATTGATTCTGCTAAGCGGGCAAGACAAACAATTTTTGCTTGGGTACAAGATTTAGATTTTATCTTCCATACAAACAAAAGCACAGGATCACTCATATCAATTTTTAAACGTGGCGACGGAGCTTATTTCGACTTCTTTTTCACTGTACACCACAGAATCTTGGATATCGCGGTAAGCATTGGCGTTATGTTTTATTTTTTTATTTCACTCGACCCAAGAATTGCAATAATCACAGCGGCATCGATAGTTGTTACGCTCATCGCAACAAAGTTTTTAATCGGCTTAAACATTCAACGCAGAAGACTTTTTAATAACGAGGAGGATAACGTCTCGGACGTAATTACTGACAACATGATCAACTACGAAACCGTAAAGCTTTTTGCCCGCGAAAAGTTTGAAAATAACCGCCTTGCCACGGTATTTAAACCGTGGCGTAAAACTTTCTGGAATTTTACCTTAACTTACCGCTATATAGATGTAACCCTGGGTACAATCTTTAACATTACTATCTTTATAGTCCTGCTTTTCAGTATTACCGCTACAACCCATCTTAAAATGGACGTCGGCGATTTTGTTCTCGTAACCGGATTCATTACCATCCTCTTTCCCCGCCTTTGGGACCTTGTTTGGAGTCTTAGAGACATTTCCAAAAACTTTTCTGACATAGAAAAATACTTCGCCTTACTTGACCAACAAGTAGAAGTAAAAGACCCGGTTAATCCCGTAAAAGTCAAGCATGTTTATGGCGAAATTGACTTCAAAAACATATTTTTTGCATACAAAAATAGGGTTAAAAATGCAATTAACGGAATTTCTCTCAAAATCGAGCAGGGACAGGCCGTAGCCTTAGTTGGAAGAAGCGGATCCGGCAAAACTACACTTGTTAAACTTCTGATGCGGTTCTACGACCTTACAAAAGGCTCGATTTCAATCGATGGAATCAACGTCAAAGACTTCACAAAAAGTGATCTGAGAGGTTTTATCGGAGTGGTTCCCCAAGAACCGATACTATTTAATAACACTATTGCTTATAACATCGGTTACGGCAAAGGCCATGTAAGACTTGCCGAAATTAAGGCCGCCGCAAAGCTGGCTAACATTGACTCTTTTATCGAGAGTCTGCCGGAAAAATATAATACAGAGGTCGGCGAACGCGGAGTTAAACTCTCCGGAGGTCAAAAACAGCGGCTCGCCATTGCCAGAATGATCTTGAGTGACCCTGATATTGTCATCTTTGATGAAGCAACCAGCCACTTGGACTCTGAATCTGAAAAATTAATCCAGGACGCGTTTTGGAAAGCCCGCCACGGCAAGACTACTATTATAGTTGCCCACAGGCTCTCGACAATTATGAGGGCGGATAAGATTGTTGTAATGGAAAAAGGGAAAATAAAAGAAATTGGTACTCATAAAAGCTTACTTGCAAGACGGGATAGTCTTTATTCCCACTTCTGGAATTTGCAAATCAAGCTCGATTAGCCTAAACTATAGGCTTCAAAATGGAGATTTACACGCCCGGGGTAGACGCTAATTATCAAGCTCAACTTGAGGTCGAGGCGGCTCGTATGCGTCAACAAAACCCCAACCACGAGTTGAGACTCTCGGCCACCGAACTTAAAGGTATGGGGGTTGGCACGCAACAAACATTAAGTTGTACACCACTCGACAATACCGACCTAAAAACCTACGATCCTGCGCACTATTTTATTCATATTCCCCAAGGCTGTGACGTACCAGCCGTTCCTTTTGTCCTTAAACTTGCAGAGTTGAACAATGTAACACTCGCCCCAAACCAGATAGATATGCTTTCCCGCCAGTTGTCAGAAGACGAAAATGGCATAATTTGGGAAAACGGAGATGATAACATAGCCCTGAATAGAGGCATACGCTCCCAAAACGATACAAGAGATCCTGTCGAAATAAGCGTTACAAACCCAGACTTTTCAGAAACGACACTCAAGGCTAGCCCTGAAGCCGTAATTGAAATTATTAACGAAGTGACAATAACAAAAGATATAATTGAACCTTCCCCCACATCCGCTCTTGCCGCCGGAGTCAAGGCCGAAGCTAAACTTCCTATTGCAGTACCCATCATTCAACCTACCCCCAAACTAACTGCCTCACCGGAGGAAATCCAGGCTTATGACACAAAAATAAGTAACCTAAAAGCAATACTCGGATGGTTGGCCTCTATAGGCGCAGTAGGCTTTTTTGGTTTTGTCCTTGCGGCTTTCAGAAGCCAAAAAGGCGAAAAAGTAAATGTAGCCACCAGTGAAGCCCCACAGCAAGAATCGCTCGTTTCAAAAAGGATGTTCAAAAATCCCAAAACCCTACCCCTTGATGAAGGCCTTGTCGCCGGCACCACTACCGACCCAAGTAGAGGTTACAAAGTTAAGGGAGGAGCTATTCATGCAAAAGGCTTCGACCCAAAAGGAATTCAGATTGCCCAAAAACTTGATGAGGTGGCCCTTGAAATTGCCAGCAACCCCGATAAATATCCGACCGGCCGAGGCGGCAGGATTCCCTTACAAACCGCAAGATCAGCCATAAAGGCAGTTGAAGAAAGAAAAAATAAGTAACCATGCCTGAATACGATCATTACAAGGAATCAAATCGAGGAGAAGAAACCTTGGTGCGCGTAATAGAAGCCGGGGCTGCAGGCTTAACAACAATGGCTATTCCCCGTCAGGAAATTGCCGGTTCACCGGAAGCTTTGGCCCTAGACACATTCGGTTACTTTGTCTCGTTTGCCAATATCCTTAATCGGGCTTTTCTGGAGGATAACAAAGGTGAAAGACAAATCTCAAAACCGGAATTTTACCTTAGGGCCGTACTAACCGGACCGGTCAGAGCTACGGCTGCAAGGCTAGCTCCCACCGTAATTGCAAAAGCTATTGAAAACCACGATTTTATTTCTTCCCCTTGGGGTCTAGCCTTCCTAGCTGGAGTTACTGCAATTTCTTTATATGAAACCGGAAGAACAATCGTCAATATAGGCAGAAAGATCGTAAAACCGGTGATCGGCGGCATAAAAAAGCTTAAAGAAGAACAGCTTGCGCGCGAGGCAGCAAAATCTGTTCAATATGTAAACCTAAAACCTGAACCCAGGCCAGTAGCTCAACCAGAGCCCGCAAAAAATGAACCTAAGCCGGACATAATTGCTCTGACCAAAGGTCAATCTGCAAGTGTCGGACGAATATTGCAGAAAATGCCTGCGGGACCCGAGCGCGATCGGGTAATCGAAGCAATAATTAAAAGGACTCAAAAATAACTACGGAAGCGCCTTCAAATCATGGGCAATTGCATATGTAGCCTGAACTTTTACAGCTCTTCCCGCAATTGATAAAGTTTCAACAGCAATCGGAACCGCTAAATGGATTCTACCCTTTTTATCACTGATGCCAAATGCATGACTTGAAGGTGTGATAACTCTACCAAGGAAATTGCTACCACCCCAGCCGGTTCTTTTAGCTGTTTCCGTCATCGGACCCACCATAATTGGACCGTTTTCTACAACATTGGCGCTTCTGACCAATTCAAAACAGCCACCGCAAAGCTGTTTATTGCCAACAAAAATAGCAGAGCCTTTAATTTCCAAAGACATGCGTGAAGTCTACTCCTCTTTGCCTTGCATTCCAAGAAGCCAGAGGACTGCTTCTTTTTTGTAGCGTCTGTCGCCACGGGAGTTAATTCTAATTGCGGGGAGTTTTCCGCGCTTTCCCCATCTTTTAATTGTTAAAGGAGAAACTCTTAAAACTTCTGCTACCTCGCGTACGGTCAAAAGATCCGGAAGATTTTCTAATCTGATTTTCTTTTTTCCGTTTTGATCCATTTTGTTTTAGTTTCCTGCCTAGGGACGATCTATCTTGGTCGAACAATATCAAAGCGTTTCAGGGGTGTCAATAGTCATTTTGCAAAAAAATTTGACACTGGGATATAAAATAAATCTGATGGTAATAAATCCTCCGGTTGTTGAAAATAAAAGTGATTGTGGATTGTGTGTAGATAGCCGCTGCACAGCTTTAAGGCAAGTGTTAGAGAAAAAGTTGGATAAACCAACACAAATGTCACCCGAAGGTCATTGCATATCAAAAGAGCGTGGGCTTGATTGTAGTGTTGGAGTGCAACCGGAAAATAGAACCACAGCCGTCGATCCAATTTATTAAAAGATTCAAGTTTCTTGACTAGCCTTAACTTGCCCTTCTTCAACTGGAGTAAATGTAATATCGCGATGTGTAAAGGCTAAACTTTCCGGAGAAATTGTTAGAGAAAGCGATCTCCCATTATCAAAAGTTGACAGAGTTAGAACCTTATCTCCAGGAACGAATGGCTGGCGACTAAATGGGTCAGTTAATTCCTCTGTTACTTCTTCGCTGTCTTTATCTAAAGTTTTAGCTTTAACTAAAAACGAATGGCTTTCTTCAACATCAATGGCAGGAATTTTTACATTATTTGTCATGTAGGCACCATCCTTCAAATCATATGACGGCAAAGCCGGTTCTGCATCTGGAGAGATTGTTCCATCAGTCATAATTTAATATATGCTAAACATATGGTTTTATCAAAATAAAATGAGCTTTATTTCCCCTCAAAAATTCCCTCTGATCTTACAAGCGTAGTATTGCCTTTTAAATAATCAATTTCAAACCATCCGCAATCGTCAATTTCCCATTTTTTCTCCATTTTTAATATCTCTCCAAAAATTCTTCTGATCGGACCTCCGTGAGTGACAACCGCAACTACTTTATAATCTGACTTGGCAACTTTGTTAAAACCTCTGATTATCCTTTTCCTGAAACTCTCATAATCCTCCGCGCCCTCAATCGTATTGAACCTATCTTTTAATTTTTCAACCATTTCTGGGTATTTACCTTTAGCTTCATCTTTCTTCATCCCGCTTAAGATCCCATACTGATTTCTTTCCCTAAGGTCCGGGGTCGTTTCAATCTCTACCCCCAATTTTCCCTGTAAAATCTTGGCTGTTTCTCGTGCGCGTATTCTTGGAGAAGCAAAAATAATTTCTATGCCAAAATCTTTTACTTTATCGGCAAGCTCCTTCGACTCCCTTATACCCAAATCCGTTAAATGATCGTCATAATCACCACCATAGCGATCTTCGACATCACTTGTAGTTTGCCCATGCCGGATCACATAAATCCTCATACGCCAATTTTAGTTTAGAAGTTCATACGAAGCAAACCATTTAGTTATATAATCTTACTATGCCCGGACACGAGGAATTTGGATTATCCGATATAAACGGATCTAACGTTCATCACTTTGCAACCCAAGAAGCACTTTTTGATAGAGGTGAAGACTCACGCGTGTTCGATTTGGGCAAATATATCTTAAAAGAGTATCGCAAGCTCCCTATCGAAAAAATCCAACTGTACGACGAACTAACCCAAGCTGCAGCCCTACTCGCTCCAAGATATAGCGAACTTCTGGATGAATACGGTATCACCACATTGGCAGCAGAACCAATTCAAAAGGTTATCAAATCGGATCAAACTGGTTGGGTTTATACTCTTAGCAGGTTTGATCGGGGCGAAAGAGGAAGAGAAGGCATGAACCCGAAACTAGATAATCTTCTTGAAAAATTTACAATCGATCTAAGGCAAAACACAAGATACGCCGGAATTTTAGTCATCGCCTCAAATACGCGCTTAAGTCAAGGTTCACCGACAAGTGTTTGTAATATAACAGATATTTGCCGTAGAATTTCGGAGCTGCGCCGTTTTTAACTCAGAAGTTTTTTACAATCCGTAAATTTCAGAATATTTTTTATTTAGATAGTCTAAATTTACTTTGGGGTCAAATTTCATCTTATTTTTTTCCAAAAGTTCAGCCAAGGTGTACGTTCCTCCATATTGATGAATGTGACTGGCCAACCACTTTTGAATTTTGGCAATATTTGTAATTTGCATATTTGCAGATTTGCTTATTTCCGATGCCCATTGAGCCGCTAAAAACGTTCCCATTGAATAAGTTGGAAAATACCCGACACTTCCCATGCTCCAATGAACGT
>JAKAJP010000030.1 GCA_021824915.1 bacterium | reverse complement strand
AAAGACGGAAAAGAAGTTGCAATATCACTTTCAAAAATTTCCGAGGGAGATACGGTTATCTTCATAATGGATAATGGCGGAAAAACCCAAAAACTCCGCTCAATTTTCTTAATCAAAATTTGACACCAAAACGTTTCAGTATATAATTACTTCCAGTTATATAAATCCGTTGGAGCGTCAGTCACGATGGCGCAAGGACCCCGCCAAATACGGGGCGCAGATAAGCGTAAAAATCGAGAATCGATAATATGGGGAACCGAAAGGTTCCTTTTTTTGTGCTAGACTAAAAATATGCAAAGAGGACCAGTTACACCAAAGGGGTTCGGGGACATTTACCCAAAAGAGGCCGCTAAACGACGTAAGATGTTTAATGCGGTTATTCCGATATTGGAAAAATACGGCTTTCAGCCTTTGGAAACGCCAACCGTTGAGTTTGCGGAAACACTACTTGGAAAATACGGTGAAGATGAAAAGCTTATCTATCAATTTGAAGATAAAGGTGGAAGGAAGTTGGCGTTAAGATATGACTTGACAGTCCCCCTAGCCCGTTTTGTTGCCAATAATTTAGGATTACTCGACCCTACATTTTCCCGATATCAAATCGGTCAGGTATTTCGCGGCGAAAACCCGCAAAAAGGCAGACGCCGGGAATTTACTCAGTTTGACTTCGATACGGTTGGGGTAAAAAGTCCGGAAGAGGATGCCAAGATTATTGCTTGCGCGATAGACTCTGCACGTGCACTCGGCTTCAAAAAAGCAGCTCTGATGATCAATGATAGAAAAAATTTTGAAGGCCTGACAATTGACGAGATCAGGACAATCGACAAAATGTACAAGATTGGACGGGAAAATATTCCTCAAAAGCTATTGGATTTTATTGACAAAACCAAGCCGACACAGGAACTTACGGAAACGTTTAAGATTTTGAAAACCAATTATGGCGTGATCGAAGGAAAAGATTATATTTTTGACCCGACTCTTGCCAGAGGCCTCGACTACTATACCGGCACCATTTTTGAAATGAAGCTTAATGGTCGGCCGGAGGAACTGACAATCGGAGGCGGAGGAAGATACGATAATTTAATCGGGATGTTTACCGGTAGGAGTATTCCTGCAGTTGGATTTTCATTCGGAATTGACCGAATTATTGACCTTTTAAGCTAACTTATGAACCCTATCCGTCTTAAGGCCTATCTTTATCTTGCAATTGTAGTTGTTATCTGGGGAGTTGCAGGACCAGTAATTAAAATCACTCTCAACACAGGCCTTGCACCCGACCTCTTTCTGCTCTACCGATTTATGTTCTCGGCAATAGCTGCTCTTATCATGTTTGCATTGACAAATTTTAAAATTGCCAGGAATTTTGGCGAGTTTCTACAAGTGATTATATACTCCGTCCTTAACTCGACAATTACCTTAGGCCTCCTTTTCTGGGGAACGGCAAAAACGACTTTACTTGATATGAGCCTTATCTCAATTTTTGGCCCTCTCTTAACAATAGCCTTAGGCTATTATTTTTTGCGCGACAGGATAACAAAACAAGAAAAAACTGGAACATTTCTCGCACTTGTCGGCTCACTTTTTATTCTCATCGAACCCCTCGAAAGCCAACAAAAGGACGGCAGACTTGTGGGTAACATCTTAGTCCTTGCATCTGTAATTGCAGGAGCCGTCGCCGGACTCCTTGCGAAGGAACTTCTAAGAAAGGGCTACGGAGCTGTTCGGCTTGCCAATTACTCATTTCTTATCGGATTTCTAACAATGATACCCATCTCTCTAAGCTTGCATCCACTAGGTCAAATAACGGGAATTTTTATGAAAGGTAACCCATTATTCTTCTTCGGGATAATGTATATGGGTCTTCTTTCAGGAACACTCGCTTATATTCTCAATAACCTAGGCTTAAAATCAATTGAACTCTCCGAGACTGCTCTTTTTTCCTACCTGTATCCTATTCTTTCTGCAATTCTGGCCGTAAAGCTTCTTGGAGACAAAATCACAACCACAATAGTAATTGGCTCCATTATTACTTTTGTGGGCGTCTTCCTTGCTGAATTCAAAAAGAAAAGGTATAATTGAGCCTCATTATGAAAGCAAGTATCCACCCAAAATGGTATCCGGAAGCAAAGGTGATTTGTGCCTGCGGCAATACATTTACCACGGGGGCGTCTGTGCCCGAAATTCATGTCGAGGTTTGCTACAATTGCCATCCTTTTTACACAGGACAAATGAAGTTTGTGGACACAGCTGGCCGCGTAGATGCCTTTAAGGCCAAACAGGCAGCCGCCAAGAAGAAAATTATTAGCAAAACTGAGAAAAGAAAGATTAAAAGGGCAAAAAGACTTCAAGAAGAACAAGAGCGACCAACATCACTTTCCGAGCTTCGTGGTCAAGCGTAACTGGGCCAATTTATGGAAAATCAGGTCTGCTATATTGAAATTCGCGGTGCAACAGGCGGTGCTGAAGCCAAACTTTGGGGGGACGACCTACTCCGTATGTACATCCGCTTTGCCCAGAAAAAAGGCTGGAAGGTGCTCCAAATTGACGACAAAACAATAAAAATAAGCGGCCCGAATGTTTTTGATCTCCTGAAAAACGAGGCCGGAGTCCACAGAGTCCAGAGAGTTCCGGTTACAGAAAAACGAGGCAGAATTCATACTTCGACAGCCACAGTTGCGACCCTACCTGAGATTAAAGAAAACGAAGTGGCGGTAAATCCCAACGATCTTGAATGGAGCTTTACCCGCGCCGGCGGTCATGGAGGCCAAAATGTTAATAAAGTTAGTACCGCGGTCCGTTTGGTCCATAAACCCACCGGAATAGTGGTTGAGGCCCGTGAAGAGCGTTTTCAGGAACAAAATCGACAAATCGCCCTTTCCCTTTTGCGTTCAAAGCTCTGGGAGAAACAAGAAGAAGAAAAGCTACGCACAATCGCAGGCTATAGAAGCGTCATTGGACGCGGTATGAGAAGTGAAAAAATCCGAACTTATAACTTTCCCCAAGACCGGGTCACTGACCACAGACTTGGCAAATCCTGGGGTAAATTGGAAGTAATTCTTGACGGAGATTTGGACAAGGTCATAGAATTAACAAAGAACTTGACAGTCTAAGACTATAGGAATAAAATACCGCCATGTCACTTAGATCAATTGCACAGGGATTTTCCGAGGCCTATTTTGCGCTCCGAAATGAGAAAAGAGAGCTTGAAAACGCCATGAATGTGGCCTCGTCAGGTGCTGCGACAACGGAAAAAACTATACTTCCTGAAAGCCAAACCGCCACAGTGAATGGTCAAAAAGTTATAGCTGTTGATGACGGAGCCTCTAGGAGAGTTTTTCCTTTAAGTAAACAATAGCAACACTGCTATAATATCTTCGTGCAAATCACGAAGGGAATCTCCAAAAGACAAATTAGTCAGCTCATTAAGTACTCCCAAACCGATCCCCAAATTCTGAAATTTACCGGTGATAAAAGGCGTTTTTCTTCGCTTGCAAAATTCGATAAATGGTCAAAAAATCGGGTCATTTATACCCTAACCGACAAATCCAAAAATTTGCTGGGAATTGTCTGGTTTGGAAATAAAAACGGCATAACTTTTGCCATCCGCACCTATCCGCCAGCCCGCGGCAAAGGTTATTCGGTTAAATTTTTAACCAATACCCTAAAGAGTTTCCTGAAGTCTGAAGACTACAAAAAAATGGGTGGCGGCAGAATATGGCTTGAAACTCACATTGATAACCTACCAGCCATTAATCTTTATCAAAGAACTGGCTGGAAAGAAAAATCGGAAAAATCCGGCAAAAAAATTTTTGTATATAACCTTACTGATTAGCCTCGGAAAGAGTTACTGGAGCCTTAACCGTATTCCCGTCTCGCCAAATTTCAAGATTTAGAACATCGCCGGGTTTTTTGCCCGCAATTAATTTCGCCAGTCCCCCATTAGTATCAGTTATCTGATTTCCATCGACTTTGTAAATAATATCTCCTGCCTGAATATTCGCTTTCTCCGCAGGGCTCCCGGCTACAACATCCACAACATACGCCCCCTGTGGGACACTATTGAGAAGCGCGGCCTGCTGGCTAACCATCTGATATTGAACCCCGAGATATGCTTTTGCAGGGAATTTTCCGTTTGCCTTAAAGGAATTTAGTGCATCCTTAACCGTATTTATTGGAATAGCAAAACCAATATTGTTAGCTCCTTGGGCAACAGCAACATTTATTCCAATCACCTGACCTGCGGAATTAAGTAGCGGGCCTCCGGAATTTCCCGGGTTAATAGCCGCATCCGTCTGAATTACATTATCAAGGCGTTCAACATAACCCTGAAACTGATCACCCGCATCTATTCCGCGACCAAGTCCGGAAACAACTCCGGTGGTTACTGTGTTTCTAAATTCTCCAAGTGCTGTGCCAATTGCAATGACAAATTGCCCAACCTGAAGATTTCCAGAGTCACCCAGCTCAACCGGCTTTAGACCTCTGGCGTCAATTTTAATAATCGCAATGTCATTATTAGGATCCCGACTAATCTCTTTTGCATCAAAACTCTTTCCATCACTTGTCACCACTTTATAGGTTAACGATGCATCGGCAACAACGTGCTTATTTGTGACTATTAATCCGTCTGCCGAAACGACAAAACCACTTCCAATATCCTGAGGAGTTCCACCGGTCGTTCCCTGACTGAAACCTCCGAAAGGAGAAAACTGAATAATCGATCTTTTGGGTGTAACCGCTGAAACAGTTACAACACTCGGACCCACGTTTTTAACAACATCAATTACATCACTTTCTTCGTTTACAAACTTTTGCTGGAGTGTATTAATTCCAAGTCTGGGGAAAAATCTATCAAGAGGAGTTAAGCCAAACAATCTATCCGCAACTGCACCGCTTGTTACCGCCGCCAAAACAACAAGAATAATGGCAATAAAAATAAAGGCTTTTTTCACCGATATTTTTAACATCTTCGACATACAAAATACCAGTCTTTCCTTAAAAATTACTGAGAAAGCAGCTTAACCGCCGCCTCAAGTTGGGCGTCCCCACTTGCATTTTCTTGGTTCCCAATCTTAAAATCAGGCTCCAGCCCTTTTTCGTGAACCCAAGTTCCATCCGGAGTTAACCATTTGGCAACTGTAATATGAAGGCCGCTGCCTCCGGCCAAATCCAAAGGTTCCTGAATTGTTCCCTTACCAAATGATTTTTCACCGACAAGCTTCGCGCCCAAGTCATCACGAAGCGCACCGGCAAAGATTTCAGAGGCGCTGGCACTTCCTCCATTAATTAAAACCACAACGGGTACACCGATTAGCCTACCGGCTTTATTAACTTTATAATCCGTACGGACCCCACCTCTATCTTCAATCACCACAACTGACTTTTCGCCTCCGCCAACGGGGATAAATTCGCTTGCCAAGTCAATCGCCCCCTGCATATACCCGCCAGGGTTGTTTCTAAGATCAACGATTACCCCTTTAACGTTCGAGTTCTCTTTAATCTTTTCCACGATACCATTCCAGCCATCATCCGTATCCGCAGCAAATTTATTAACTTTAACATCCGCGATCGAGTTATCCTTCCCAACATAAGTTAACGTAACCGAGGGAACGGTCAATTTCGCGCGCGTGATGTCGGTAACTATTGGGTTATCCTGTCCGTCACGAATAAGAGTTAAGGTTACTTTTGTGCCAGCCGGACCCCGAATTGCTTCAACAGCATCCGGTAAAGATATTCCACTGGTTGATTCGTCAATATTTTTTGCGTCGTCCTTAATCCTAACTATAAAGTCTCCGGGTTTAACTCCAGCAGCTTCTGCCGGACTACCCGGAAGAGGTGAAATTACCGCCAACCTAACCCCCTTATAACCAATCTCAATACCTACCCCTTCAAAACTGCCACTTAAATCTTCATTTGTGACTTTGTTTTGCACCGGCGGTAAAAACATGGTGTATGGATCCCCCACTGCCGCTACCATTCCCTGAATTGCGCCATAAACCATGTCTTGGGGGTTAAGCTTTGTTTTATCAAAATACTTATCACCCAACTCCTTCCAGACTGTCCAGAAAAGGTCCATGTTTGCATTTACATCAGGTGGAACTTCCCGAACCAAACTTACCTGATTAAAACTCTTAAATTGGGCCTTAAACCCTTTGAAACCAAAATAATAACCCCCACCGAATGAAGCTATAACGATTACAAAAATCAAAACAAATTTTCGGACAAAAGAAATCTTAACTCTTGGAAGTCCAAAAAATTTCGCCATGAAAGTCAGTATACTAAATCTTTGGAGTAAAAGGTAGAAGGCCTAAATGCCTGGCACGCTTGATGGCTAAAGCTAGTTTTCTCTGGTGCTTAGCACAAACGCCGGTCCTGTCTTTACCCAAAACTTTTGCCCGGTCGGAAACAAACTTCATGAGTGTTTCTACATCTTTATAATCAGGTTCTTTACCTGATTTATCAAAGGGACAATTACCCTGAGGTACCTTTTCTACTTCAAATTTTCTTGATCTTCGCTTTTCTTTCTTCGCCATATTTATTTACTATTAAAACGGTATATCTTCATCTGCCGATTCTTCCGCTTTCTCTTCTTTTGTCTTTGACTTCGACTTTGATTTCGGTTGCTCTACCGGCTCCTGCGTCTCAACTATTGGTTCCGGAATATCAATTTCTCCTGTTACCTCACCCTCTCTTTTATCCAAAATTATCATGTCGCTAATTACAACTTCTGTACGGGTACGCTGGGTTCCATCCTGCCCCTGCCAACTACGCGTAGAAAGGCGGCCCTCCACATAAACTTTTCTCCCCTTCTTGAGAAGTTGTGCGCAAATTTCCGCCAATTTATTCCAGGCAACAATATTGTGAAATTCAGCATCTTCTTTCTTCTCCCCGCTTTCGGTTGTCCAATTTCTGTTTGTGGCAACGCCAAAAGTGCAAACCGCAGCACCCGCCGGTGTGTATTTCATTTCGGGGTCGCGTGTTAAATTCCCTATCAACTGAACCTTGTTTAGACTTCTTGCCATTATTTCTTTACAACCAAATACCTAACAATATCAGGGTCAACTCTCAATTTTTCATTCAACTGCTTAACAGCTTTTGGCTCCATTTCGAGATCAAAAAACAGGTAAAGACCGGTCTCGGATTTGCCTATTTTGTAGGCAAGTTCCTTAACTCCCCACTCTTTACTTTCCTTAATAGCACCCTTGAAAAGCTTGAGGATACTTTCCAAAGTCTCAACGGTCTTTTTCTTCTTTGCCGCCCCTGCTTTTCCGTCCAAAACCAGGGTCAATTCGTATTCATTCATCCCCGAAGTATATCACGGCTGGCTTAATCTCATCAACAGGAATATAATCGTCCTGTGACTGACAGAAAACCCCAAATGTTTCCTAACTGCTTTATCGGCTGCCCATATCTACTGCAATGTGGAACAATGGTGGCCCGCAGCGCGGATAGTTGCACTACAGAAATCAAAAACGCCATACCAGGAGCCACTAAATTGGAGCCCGACCCGACAGATAAAGTTAAAGCTTTCAACGAAGCCGGACAACACATAGCAACGATAAACCGCGGGCAAATAACCTCGCAGTTGACACCAACAGCATAAATTATATAATTCTAGCCATGAAAGAACTTCCTTGTGCCGCAAATTGTCCGTTCAATCATGCCTGCGGAACAGTGGTCGCCCAAGAATCAAGTGCAAAAGAAAAGCCGTGCACTAAAGCAATTGAACAGGCGCTAGGAGCCGCAACTCTTGTTCCCAACGGAAGATTTATTAAAGGATACGCAATTTCAACGGAAGGCCCCGTAGAAGTCGGAACAGCCGTTGACGGCAGATATGAAATTAAAAAGAAAGATGAATTAGTCCCCGCGATGGTTTAGGCTCCAATCTTAAACTCAACCACGTCACCGTCACACATTGTATAATCGCGCCCCTCACTTCTCACCTTTCCTACTTCCCGGGCACCTTTCCAGCCACCAAGAGAAACAAAGTCATTAAAGTCGCAAACATCTGCCTTAATAAATTTTTTAACAAAATCCGTGTGGATTTCACCGGAAGCTGTTTGGGTATTAGTTCCGGATTTTATAGTCCACGCCCTGACCTCTTTTTCCCCGGCCGTCAGAAAAGTTATAAGCCCGAGGGTCTTAAAGGCTTTTTGAATAAGCCGCTCAAGGCCGGATTTTTCAACACCAAGATCGGCAAGATAAGCTTTTTGATCTTCATCGGAAAGTTCCGAAAGTTCGCTTTCGGTTTTAGCCGAAATTACGACAATTTGGTCTTTACCCACCGAGAGTTCATTTGAATACTTTTCCTCTATCTCAATTGATTTTTTGAGATCCCCTTCATCAACATTCAGAACAATAAGAAAGGGTTTCTTGGAAAACAAAGGAAGTTCGCCCTCATCCGGATTTTTCTTTTTCTTATGATTTTCGATAGTTTCTGCATCAGCCAAATCAAGTTCCAACTTAAGTACCTCAAAATCAGTCTTCGGATCCTTAACTCCTTGTTTGATAACATCCGGGTCACTAAAGGCACGTAAGACAAAACAAATAGCCGAAGTTTCTCTAATATGACTCAAGAATTTATTTCCAAGCCCCTCACCTTTCGACGCTCCCGCAATTAGACCGGCAATGTCAACAAACTCAACTGTCGCAGGAACAATCGGTGAATGATAAATCGCTGCTAATTTCTCAAGCCGCTCGTCAGGAACCGGAACAACTCCAACATTGGGTTCAATGGTGGCAAAAGGAAAATTGGCCACATAGGCCTGTTGTTTTTTGAGTAAGGCGTTAAACAGGGTAGACTTCCCCACATTCGGTAGCCCTACAATTCCGACACTCAGTTTTGAACTCGACATTTTGGTTGTTTTCTATTGGTAAATAACCTAAAACCCTTAATTCTTTTTGGGTTCCTATGACTTTGGTTAATACCTTCGTTAGTATCCCCCGTTTCCCCTCAAAACTCAAGCCTTCCAATTTATCTAATGCCTGCTTGCAAAACTCTTCTATTTGTTCATCATTTGGAAGTTTAATTTCCATAGAATTCGAACTATCGTCCATATCCTTGATTCTCTTTTCTAAAATAGACCTTCTCAACCTCAAATCCCCCATCGTCTCGTTAAGCTGTTCAATCGTAAGCATTTCCGCTCCATAAGCCTTTATATATCTTTGTTCCTCTTTTTTAATTTTCTCCAACTCAAACTTAAGGTCATCTATTGATTCATGGGAGTTTGTAAGTTCACCCTTCTTTTTTCCTACCCACCTTTTAGCCTGTTCCTTAATTAGATCGGGTGAGGTCATAAACTTTTTAACCCTGCTCCAAACCAAATCATCCGCAATCCTGGCATTAACTCCTCTCTCTTTACACTTACGGGGAAGCGGAAAATGATAAATTCTGTCTGTACATCTATAGTATAGATGCTTACCCTTTTGTGGTCCCTCACCGGTTCGTCTTCTACCACAAACGCAATACATCATTTGTGCCAGAAGATAGTCGTTCTTTTTGTTCCTCTGGCAAAGCTCATAATTAAGTTTTAATTGTTTTTGAGTCTTTTCAAATAATTCTTTATCAATAACTGACTGTACTGGAATAAATATCCACTCTTCACGCGGTCTCATTTTTCTACTCGACTTTTTCACCCTTTTGTATTTATCGTGTTTTAGCGGGTTTTGAGGAACAACAGCATAGGAACTGTTATAGTGTGCCAACCCAATGTAAGTCTCATTTCTCAGAAGCGATGTAAGGGTACTAGTGCTCCATGTTTCTTTCTTACCTTTTCTCGGGGGAATTCCCATTTCATGAAGCCTTTTAATTACAGTCATCATTGTGATACCTTCCTCACCAACCCACTTAAAGATCATCCTGACCACAATTGTTTCCTGTTTATTTATTTCAAAATGTCCGTGAACACTCCCTTGTTTGGGAATGTAGTTATAGCCATATGGGGCAGCGCTAGTTACCACTTTTCCTTCGCGTGCGTTTCTTAATTTGCCAAGCCTGAAGCGGTCAGCAATTCTGGCTCTTTCATATTCGGCAAACAAACCTTTCACTCCATAAAGTAAACGATCCTCTTCTGTTAGGGCCGGAGGGGTTGTAACAAAAAGAACTTTTATTCCTGCTTCTTCAAGCTCATCAATTACTAAAGCCTGATAGGAATACTTACGGGCAACTCTATCCGGATCATAGATGATTACAGCCTCCCAAACTTTCTTTTTAGCATCAATCCGAAGCCCATCGAGTCCTGGGCGGGCAAGAATTGTCCCGCTCCAACCATCATCTTGATATTCCTTGATAATTGTGTGGCCATTCTTATCAGCAAACTCTTTAATAGCCATTGTCTGATTCTCAATGGTCTGCTCATTTTCCTGACGCATTGTTGAAACCCTTTTGTAAGTAGCCACCAACATTTTTTATTTACCCTTTCCTTTCTTTATTTGAACTTTTTTACTTTGAATAAATTTATCAAAATCCGATTTTATTACTCTATATTCCTTCTCAAAGAAAAGTGCGGGTAAATCGCCTTTAGATATCCAACGCCTTATGGTAATGGCTTTAACATGAAGCATCTTTCCAATTTGTCTTGTTGTGTAAAATTCTTCCATAGATTCATATTAGATTACTTTGTAATACTTTGCAATATTCTAAAAGTCCTCTTTTAATATCCCTTCAAACTCTTTAAAGTATCTCATTGTTCTTTCTTCGTCTGAACTTATTTTCGATTTATCAATAAACCAATCATCTTTAAACCTTACCGTATTTTTGCTTCGCATTTCCATAAAATCCTTTTTGGTAGCTAGTTTAAGAACCTCATTGTGGCTATCTATAAACTTTTCAGTTTGTTTCACCCATTCATCAATCTTAAAAGTTAGGTCCACTTCATACACCTTGGACAGCTTTCTAAAAAGTTCCCGGAAAGTTAAAAGCGCAGAATATAACTCCTTAAGAGATGTGATTGTATTTCTCATTAATTCATTAAAATTTTCATCCTTAAACTCTATAATCCTCTCCCCATTTATTTCACTTTCCTTTACAAATCCCAGCATCTCAAAGAATCCTTTTATTCTCGCCATAGCTATTTGTGAAAAATTGATACCGCTGGGTTTACCGTCTTCTCCAATCTCGGTTATCAGAAACTCCCTATCCAAATGTGCTTTTTTGTGCTCCGGATCATCATCTGCGTATACAATACCCAAGTTGGCATCATATAAATCTACATATTTGTTATGTTCCTTAATAAATTGGTAATCTCCTTTGAAGTTGTAAAGACTTCCCCCGGTTAAAGTGTCGCCTTCCCGCTTTAATTTCCCCTCTGAAATAAGATTGTCCAGAATATTTTTGGCTTTTGTTTTGGCCTCAATCCATTCCTTAAAAATTAGATTGCAGGGTAACTTGGTTGTGCCGTTGCAAGTCTTGGTATCTGTAGACTTAAATAAAGGTTGGTAATTATCTAACAAGCCTTCGTCTATCCATTCCAAACATACCTCTTTTAATTCAACTTCCACTGTTGTTTGATGTTTTCTAGCATAATCACTGATTGCTTCAGCTATATTTTCGGCCGTCCAATCTATAATAGCCTCTTCAGAATTTAAGTTTTTCTCCTCCGAAATCTTAGTAAAAGCGTTTTGAAACTCTTCATCGGCTGGTAAAGTCTCCGGCTGTATCCCCCTCTTTTTCATCCACCTTTTAACAACTTCTTTTATAGGAATTGAGGCAAAATAATGAAAAAATTGGTATTCTTTGGCGTATTGATTGTAAGATTTTTTGATTATCAGATCCGCCAGCTTGTTCTTATCCTCAATTGCTAGTTTTTCTTTACCGCCAAAAAGACCCGCAATTATTTCTTCCTCGTCTAAATAATCTGTCTCATATTTAATCTCTGGATAAAGGGTTTCTAAATCCTCTTGTAAATCCTTACTTAAATTCTCAAATGCCAGTTGATAAACCGCACGATCAAATTCCAAACCACCTTTTAATTTCACTTCTCTCTGTCTTTTAACTATCTCCAGTGCCTGGTCGATACTCACCGGCTTAATATTATCAAGGCTATCCACCCAATTCTTTGCATCTCTAAAGAGTGGATATAACAAAAGGAAATTGCTCATCTGTTTCTCCTGAAAATAAGTTGATTGTGCATTTAAAAACGTTGTTTGTGCGTCAATTTCAGCAAAGCCCATCATTCTCCAGCCTTTATTAAACTTGTTATACTCATCTACTTCATAATTGTTTTTAGGCGTCCAACCTTCTGTTAAGGCGTGTTTATCGGCATCAGTTAATACTCCTTTCCCGGTCTTTTGTTCTTCAACATCGTCGTGAACCATGAGGAGGACCCGCTCTTTAGGGGTTAGATTTTCCGATATTCTGGTTAAGTCTAAGTTTTTCGTCATTTTAGTGCTTCTTTATGCTTCGCTTACGTTCCAAAAGAATGCTCTCTACCATTTCCACTCTCTGGTCTAAGTTCGATGATTCCAGGGCCTTCAGAACGTGCCCTGCGAGGTAACCAATCGTGTTTGCAATATTGGGTGGAATCTCACCACTTCTTACACCGTTAATTGTGCTTTCAAGCAAGGTGGCCACTTCTTTAGGGTCTTTTATGCTCAAGGGTTCAAGGTTTAACTCTACTTTCTTACTGGCCAAACCACCCTTAACCAAAGCCATATGGCGCTCAACTTCCACATCAGGATTGTGGCTAAAGCAATAGCCACTATCTTTCATAGGTATAGCATTACATCTCTCCCCATTTTCTTTTATAAAACTGCATTGTGGTTTTTCTTCCATATAAGTTACGCTTATGGGGTGGCACCCCCCTCAAATTCAACTTCCTTACCAAATATCAATTTACAAACCTTGAGTAATTGAGAATCGCTTAACTCACTTATTGGTTTCTCTAAAGTGTTTTTTCTTGTCATCTCAACAATCGTCTCAATAGTTTTCCCGGAGACACCTTCTCCAATCAGCTTGTCTTCCAAATTCCCAATTTCCTTTAAAACTGTCTCAAATTGATTCGAAGCAACGTCTTTATCTCCGTCTTTAATCAGGAACCAAGAGCAAAGCCGAATATATTTCTCAAGTGTTTCTTTTATTGTTTCTGTAATCATTTGTAATCCTCCAATCCGGGAATTGAACTAAAGGTTGAGACTCCCTCCAAAGTCCCCTGTTCTACTGCCACTGCTGCCATGTCTTTCACTTCAGTGGCAGTATTGGCAGTAATGGCAGTATTTTTCTCTTCCTGGACACCTTTTTTGAGATTTATTTCTGAACCTTCTATTGTTTCGGATTTAGAGGCACTTATACCCAAAGACAATAAGTTGGGACGTATTTGCATTACTCGCTTCCAAAGCCAATTGGAAGATTTAGGAAAGCCTTCAGAACCCCCTATTTGCAAGTTAGCTGCCTCAACTATGCTTTTAAGAAGCTTATGTAGTTCCGTACTCGGACCGCTCCAACTATCTTTGTCACTCATGAATTTCAAAATAGATTGAGCTGTTGGGGATGAATCAATTGCCGCCTGGTTCTGCCTTTCTATATTCTCACCAAAGGCAGTTAGAAACTCTTCAGGACTCTTACCTAGCGTTAAGGCACCAATCGCAGCATATTTGGCATAATCCGCCATTCGGGGCTTTCTTGCCAACTTAAATTCCTGTGCCATCCCCAAAAGCAGTGATAACTTGTCAAAAATAGAACCTAACATTAGTGGTTTATCGTTGTTGAAATTCTTCCAAAAGTCTTCCTCATCTATTCGCATATCCTCGGGAATTCGTTCAAAACTCAATATCAAGCATCTATCTAGTAAATCCGCTCGTTGGGCTACCAGGTTGATTCCTGTAATCCCAACCGCAGCCTTCTGGGTAAACAACACGTCCTCATCATTGGTAAACAGTTTCCGTTTCGTAAACCCTATGCCTGTAGCAAGCCTACACAAAGCGTCAGATAGCTCGTCACGGAGGTATGAAAGATTATCCAGATACAGACAATAATGATGATTTGATGCCTGAGCTAGTTCGTTAATATCCGACGGAGGACTTAAGAGTTCTGAAATGCTTGGGTCCACCAAACTTCTGATAATTCTTAAGGCAGTACTTTTGGCCGCGCCCTGATCCCCAATGTTAATTAAAACCACTCTTGGTATATCAGGAATAAAGACTGTCAGAAGATATGTTATGAAAAGCAGTTTGTCTGTTTCTGTTTTGAGGTTAAGATATTCCAAAACTTTCAACACGTCTCCGCCCTTTTTAGGCTCAATCTGAGGCAGTTGATGACTAAATCTTCTAAACTTCTCCGGACATTTAGTAGTTACTTCCCAACCTTCTTTTGTTATCTTTATAACCCGCGCATCATCTCCTAAGTCGTAGTAAATTACACCATCAACTCTGGCAACACGGTTATAAAGACTTTTTGTTACTCCCTCATGGAATGATTTTCCTTCAATACTACTTACCGCCTGTTGGAAGCTTTCTCCAGAAAATCCCTTTTCGTATTGTTCCCAAAACTTACCACTAATCCACCTTCTAAATACGGAGCTTTTTATGGGAAAGCCAACAACGGGCTTTTCTGGAAAAGTAATATGAGGTTCTCCTGTCTGATCCAAATATAGTTCAGCTTTTAGCTCCAAAACCAAATCAACTATTTTATCCGCTACAGTCCGCCTCCCCGGACTGTCATCATCCTCTCCTTCATTTGCTTTTTCAGTTTTGACTATTGATTCAAAAACGGTCCGCAACTCCTCTTCAGGTAGTGGGGGTTTATTATCTTTATTCCAAAGAAGCGCCATTGACCAAACTTCATCCCATTCCTCCTCCGGGTAACGTTTAAGCCACTTACCAATTACGGAGGCGGCAGCATCGTTTCTATTACCTTCAGAAACACCACCGAGTAATTTATTATTCCATTTACTTTCTTTAGAACCATCTTTACTTTTGACATTACCTATCCACTCTTTAACGAAATTTGGTAGTTCTACAACTTCCGCGTCCACGGGCGCTCTTAACCACTCGTATAAGTTACCCGACTTATGGGTTGATGGAGGTGCTACCACATAGCCGCCTTCGGCTCGAATATCAATTCCCGGTCTTATCCCCGCCTGATTCTGTAAACCTTCCTCGAATTTAAAATAGTAATGCCAGCCACCACCCCCAGTCTTAGATTTAACCGTCTGAACTCCCTTAAAATCCTCATCTGTACCACCACTTCTAATATCAATGTCTACGACTACCAAATTTGATATCTTGCCGGTAACAACCCCCAAATTAACACCTGGCTCTGAAAACCATTCTTTAACCTGCTCGGGAGTTGCTTTTTGGTTTTGATAGATTTTCCACTCAATCAATGGTTTCTTATCGGCTCCCACAGGAATTATGCTCCACCCCATCTTTTCAGATAGGAACAAAGCTTGCTCCAAAATCTTATTTGTAGTAGTATCTTGATTAGCCATATTCAGCTCTCGTCTCCAGGCGCAATTTGAAGTTACGCCCGGAATGAAAGTTAAAAGGGAATTCCTGATTCGCTTTCAAAATCAACTACTTTTGCGTAAATCTGACCGTCATCTTTCTTCTCGTGCTTAACAGTTAGATAACACTTTCGTCCAACCAACTGATCGGTATCTCCAAAACTTTCTTTTTCTTCATCAGTCAGTTCTTTATCCAGCAAGGATTCAGTAATAGTTAGAGCTTTGGATTTCTTACCCTTGTAAGTTGATAGACTTTTGGTAGACCAAAGCCGTATTTGCATTCCCGGCTTGTCCGTGTACTCAAAAATCCATTCCAACTGCGTCTTTTTATCCTCACTTTGCTCTTTTGGGTTGTAAAACTGGTTCTCCACTTCGCCAACTGAGACCAAATGGGTCATTATTTTCCCCGCATCCGGAACTACTCTTTTTTTGAAAATTAACTTAGGCATATTTGTTCATTCACCTCCCTCCCGCCATCCACGCGATCTATAGAAATATTCTTATTTGGCCGTACTGACGACTTCACAATTTCCTCAAACAAAATATCAAAAATGGAATCAATGCGATTTTTTAACTCCTCCTTACTCAATTCCACCTGTTCAAAAGTAACTTTAATTTTAGCCATTGCGGCTCCTTTCCATTTCGTAAAGCCGGGCTTTTATGATTTTTAGCTGATTAAAATAAGAAGAAGGACTTACTTTAAGATCTCCTCTCCAATACGATTCTATAAATTTATCCAGGTTGTCATCTCTTTTGAAAAGAAATTGAGCCTTATGGGGATTGCTACGGTCAACCACCTCAAGTGGATAATAAAGAGAAATCGCGGTTGCTAACGCGAGATCTGAAGTCGAGTAATAGTCATTGATATCTAGATTTTGAGTCATAGTCATAAATTTTCAAAAACGTAACCAGCTTTATTTTTGACCTGTCTATGCTCACCAGTCGAAAGTAATAATTGAAATTTTTGAAGCTAAATATCTGCTATTCAAAAATAAACATGAGGTATCGGTGAATTAATTAGCCTTGAAATACTGTTGTTATTTGTTTTCATCGATGATCTTTCTCAAGGTATAAAAAGATTTATCAAGTGGTCCTCCTAGCTTAGAATCAATCGTATATGCTTCCCTTTTAATATTCCCATTTAGTGAATCCTTAAGATGGGAAAGTGCTTTAGTCGGCACATCTGACTCAAGGTTTTTGGTATCGTGTGGCCTGAAATCAAATAAAATCCTAAGCAAACTTTCTTGTTTTGTACTCAGGTCACAAACTTTCTTTAGTCGATTAAACTCTTTATCTCGCTCACGTTTTGTCATTTTGTCACCACCCAGGATCATTGCTTTAAAACCTGAAAAAATACCACCCTTGTCTTTATTTAGTTTGGCAAGTCGCGGGATAATATAATCATGCAGTATTTTTATCCATTCCGTAAATTTATTCTTATTAAGAAAGCTGAGTTTTATTCCTCTACCAAGCTCATTAAACCCTGTTTTATAAAGCGTGTCTACAAAATTATCATCCTTGAAATATAGCTTTTTGTCTGGCAAATCGAGGACGCCGGAAGTCAATCTCATTATCTGATAGTGCGCCCACCATGGTTCATTAACACGCTGTTTAACATACAAATCCCAACTTTCTGTTGCTGCTCTATATTTTGGATCAATGGTTAAGCTAACTAAATTTTTATCGAGATACTTTGGAACAACTAAATCCGACCTTTGTTCTCGTACAAAAGTGCCTATCAGATCACAATATGGCCTGTAGTAGCTGTAAAGATCTCCTGAATAAAACGATAAATCTGGCTCCGCCAACCTTTGTTTTAGTCTCGCTAGATCCTGATTAAGTATATCAGGATTTCCTTTGATACCATTTTTTTCTGCCAGGTCAACTAATTCTTGACCCAACTGTTTCCACAATTCAAAGAACTCTCCCCATATTTTCAAAAAGCCTAAGGCATCCTTTTTCGATTGCCCATAAAGATTACTTAAAATTGGATTCAACTGGGGGTGATCTATTAAATACTTTCCGTATGCTGCAATTTTGAAATAAAAGTTAATTTCATCCTGCTCAGCGACAACTCGTGAGAATAAGGCCTTGAGGTCGGCCGAAATCACTTCAACTGGCTCGTCTTCTTGTATTAAATCAATTTGTTCTTCTTGTTGTCTGGGTGACGTATTCCCCTTCTCACTTTGTTTATAAATTTCATCAAACCTAGGTTGTAAAATATCAAGATAATACCCATTTGGCGCCTGACCTTTAGGAACATAAAAACGATTATCCCCTTTGGGGGTAAAATAGTCACTTTTAATCTTTATTGCTCCCATTTTTTGCAGCAATCTAACTGCGAGTTTCTGATCCTCCAAATCTGGGATAGTCCTTTGGTTTCCAGCAATTATGACTTCCCCAGGAACAAATTTAAGTAACACCTCCTCACCCTCCATAGTGGCTAAATATTCGTTTTTTACTCTTTTTATTACCCACCAAACAGGCAGAAGTGTATCCTCGGACAAATCTTCGATTTCTAAAAATTTAGGTTCTTCAGCTTTAGGCTTTACGTCAATTTTGTTATTAGCTTCCTCAATAACACCAAACTTTCTACATAGTTCGTCAAATTGGGGTTGAAGAATCAAAAGCTCAAAGTAACCGTTATGTGTATATTCCCAAGTTCTTGGATGTTCCCCTACTATCTTGACGATGCCTAGTTCTGCCAACTTTCTAACAATGTTTTCCTCAGTCTCATTGTTGGGCACGCCAGCCGCAGCTACATGACTTAACTCATAGCGAATTGGTTTATTTGAGGGAGAAGTATCCAGAAGCTCTTTCAGCCTATCTAAAACCCAGCGATAATACTCATCCACTCTTTCCGTTGTCATATTAATTGTAATTTTTCTAGTAAAAGACTAGCTACAAAAAAAGCCCATTTATCAAGGGTGTTTTATACCTGTATATTACCACTAAAATTGCAAGTTTATTAAATTGATTTGAAGAGCTCCGAAAGAGACACCCTAAAAGCTTTAGCTATATCAACTAGTCTTTTAAGAGTAACATTCTTCTCTCCCCTCTCGATAAAACCCATATAACTTCTATCAACTCCCACTTTAAACGCTAAATCTTCCTGCGTCATTCCCTGCTCTTTTCTTAAAATTTTTAATCTTTGGCCAAACCTTTTATGAGCTTCTGAAACAACTTTCATACCCCAAGGCTAGGCTAAATGGGACTGATAGACCAGCTTCTCCTTGTAGCATTTTTATAGTTCTGCTATATTGGGACTGTTTGTAGCAATTGAATATGGATATTCAAAACAGAACTCTCTTTTTTGGAGATAACTTAGAGGTATTGAAAGAGAAAATCCCTGAAAATTTCTTTGATTTAATATACCTTGATCCCCCATTCAATTCAAACCGTAACTACAACGTACTTTTCAAGGAAGGTCAGATTGATTCCTCAGCCCAAATTCACGCCTTCGAGGATACTTGGGAATGGACGGAAGATACAGTAAGGATATTTAACGAATTAAAAAACAATCCAAAACCACAAATAGCCATACTTATAAACAGCCTTTCAGAATTTATCGGTCAAAACCAAATGATGGCCTATTTGGTCAATATGACTGCAAGACTTATGCCTCTTCATCGCGTTTTGAAAACAACCGGGTCAATATATTTGCATTGCGATCCGACGGCAAGCCATTATCTAAAAATCATTATGGATGTGATTTTTGGAAAGGAAAATTTCAGGAATGAAATTGTATGGCATTATCAAACTGGAGGAGCTAGCAAACAGCATTATTCAAAAAAACACGACATTATTCTCTTCTACACAAAAACTGATGATTATCATTTTGACCCAATGGCCGACCCTGATAAAAGAACAGAAAAAGCTATGGAAAGAGCTCAAAATCCCAAAGGGGCAAGGATTGGTGCAAATGATATTTACAAAATTCCTATGGATGTCTGGGAAATACCAGCTTTAAACCCTATGGATAAAGAAAGATTGGATTATCCTACACAAAAACCCGAAAAACTCCTCGAAAGAATAATCAAAATTTCATCTAAAGAGGGTGATTGGATTTTAGACCCGTTTTGTGGGTGCGGAACTACGGTTGCAGTCGCCGAAAGATTAAACAGAAACTGGGCTGGGATAGACATTAGTATGCAAGCAGTAAATGTTATAAACCAAAGAATGAATGCTCATTACCCCGGAATACAAATACATCTCGATGGAATACCAATGGATTTTGAGTCAGCAGTAAGTTTGGCTGAAAAAGATAAGTTTTCATTTCAAGATTGGGCAATAACTCTTGTTGGGGCCAGCCCCCCAAGTGGTGAGACAAAGAAAGGCGCAGACAGGGGTATTGATGGAATTATCCTTTTTTATGATAGAGAAGATTTAAGAAATCCCAAGCTCAAAAAGATTATTGTTCAAGTTAAGGGCGGAAACACAAACCACCGGAATGAAGTTTCAACGCTCAAGGGAGATATTGAAAGGGATAGTGCGCCTATGGGAGTTTTAATAACATTACACGAACCTACAAGCGAGATGAAAAGAGAAGCTGCTTTAGCCGGAGAATATAGATACTCTGAATCAACATCTTTCCCCAAAATACAACTACTTTCAGTAAAGGAGTGGTTTGAAGGCAAGGGGCTAAAACTACCAACGGATAAAATAAACCCTTTCAAAAGGGCTGAAGTCAAAGCTGACCAAAACGAACTTTTCTAAATAAGGGTTCCTTCCAAATTATAGTTTGCTATTAAATCTTGATATACTAATACTCAAATGTGACGTATGGGAATGAATTCTAAAACAATAAACATTCTTGTTGCCGGTGGTAGTGGCTTGTGGACTGAAAAGAATCATTATTCCTCGATTCTTAGTCTGAAATCAGAGGGCATGAATGTAAAAGTCGTGGCGATCTGTGATCCGGTTAATCCAAGGGATACAGAAAAACAGGAAATACGTGACAACCTCAAAAAGATTTTAGAACTAGATAACCCACAATGGATTGATACGTCTGGAAAATCACCCGACCAACTACAATACGAATTAGATCAACTTAATATAAAAAAGCTAATTAATGCGGTAATTGTTGCGACAGACCCTGTTCATCACTATTTTTACTGCGAATGGGCACTTAAAAATAAAATAAATTTACTTTGTGATAAACCTTTAGTTACCAATATGAATAGCTCTCTAGATATAAATCAAGCTCGGTCAATTCAGAAAAAATATGAAAAATTAAATTTATTATATGACAAAATCAAAAAGGAAAATAAAAACTACATGTTTTGCTCTCCCCTTCGAAGAAGAGCGCTAATCCCTTTTATCAAAGTAGCAGATGGGTTAAATAAAATATATTTAAAGACTGGTGAAGGAATTAGATATATGAACGTTATAATCAACGGGGGAATTCATAAATATCCAAGCGAATATCTTAAGGGTGGCGCGCACGGACACATTGACGGGGTTGGCACACTCTCTCACACAAGCTATCACTATATCGATGTGGTAGCTTGGTATCTTAAAATGGCAAGGGGAAATATTGACACTATCGAAATTTCTATGCCCTATATCTTGAGAGTAGAAGAATATATTAAGGCTGGTAGCTATAAATCCTTGAGAAAGCTTGTTGAAAATAAGAATAATGATGATGTGGCTAATATCCCCAAACAAGCATTAAACACCGAACTTGATTTTCATTTTTACCTAAAATTAAGAGACAAAAACAACAACCAGATTGGATTAATTACTTTTATTGTCAATTATTCTACATTTGCGCCTCGTTTGACAAAATATAATCCCGAAGTTACAGAATACGCACACGATAAGTACGGAGGAAGAATGTCGTCTGTGTACTTTGATATACATCAAGGTGCATTACAACAGTGGCAATTGATAAAAAATGATGAAGTGGCTTTAGGGCACAACATCGATTTAAGGCAAATGTTACACCCCTTATTAGGTGAAAAATCTAATAGATGGTACTTTACTGACGCCTATGAGACCGGAACTTTGACATCGAAAGATCTGTTTAAAAGTTTTATTAAAGCTTGTGCTGGTGAAAGAGTTATCAAGGAAGAATTAGACAGACTCTCGACCATTGATGACCAGAAACTGACCATCAGAATATACTCAATGATGTACGAAAAGATTGCAGAGGATTTCTATAATAAAACTCACAAAGAAGACAAGATTAAATTGCCTTCAATTATCAAGCTAGATGAGTATATTAGCCGATAAATTAACTTGGCAGTTTAAATTCGTAAACAAAGAAATTACCCATATTTTGATAGTTACTCTCTTGGAATAATACTTTCACCTTATAACCCATCTGCTTCGCAATTGCTGCCGGGCTATTCTCAGGATCAGACATCTCAACAAAGTTCATAATAATGACACCGTTTTGAGTTAATCTTTGTTTTGATTGTGTCAAAAACCGTTCAATTATCTCTTTTCCCGCATCGTTTACTGGACCAAAAATACCCGTTCCTTCGGGACGGTAAAAATGATTGAAGATAATAAGATCAAACTTTAAGTTCTCTTTAAGATTACTAAAAAGGTCACTCAAATAAATTCCGTTAAGATTACAGCCGGGATTTAACCGTACATTTTCTTTTATGCAATTAATTGCGGCCGGATTTATGTCACTTGCAAATACTCTTTGAACACCATTTCGTTTCAGCACAAATGCAAGATATCCAGACCCGCTTCCTATGTCTATTGCTGATTCGGGACGATAGTTACCCAGAATTTTCCCAAGTTTTAGAGTAGCAAATGATACATCAGGAGGAAAAACACCTTTTTCTATCCTAAGGTTGAGGCCACTAAGCTTAACACTGTAAGGTTCCTTTTCATACGCTTCTCTTAAGGTGATTAGACGCTTACGCCGATTATTATTCATATCCCAAAGTTGACCCTTGGTGTAATTTTGGATAAACAGAGGAGTACAAATCCGCAGCCTCCCTTTTGGTCAAGCTTCTGTCGGGATGTCTTAAAACAATTCTTACCAAAACGTTAACTTGATCTTTTGATGCACCGAGTCTTTTTCTAGCAATTGGAGTCAATTTTTCGTATGGAGTTCTCTCTAAAATCTTAACCTCTTCCAACAAATCGCTATTCTCCCCAAACGCAACCCTAATAGCTTCGCAGATATCTTCCTCTGTTTCGTCTTTCTCAACACAATAGGACATATCTCTCGACATGGCTTGCTGATTAGAGACACTCCTATACTTTTCCATATTCGTCATTTGTTTAATTACACGGGGGTCTGTCGATCGAATTAACCTGATATCCGGTAGGTCTTTTCGTGCCATGATTAGGCGTTCAACACCCATACCCAAAGCCAAACCCGAGTATTCTTCAGGATTAATGCCAGAATTACTTAACACTGTGGGGTGCGCCAACCCAGCTTCGAGGACTTCTATCTCTTTGTTATCAATTTTCGCATAAACCTCTATACCATCTAAAGTATAGGGGTGCTTTACCTCATTAATTTTCATTTCAGCACCCGGACAGGCTGCTTCGAACACGGCTTTAACAAGCTCTAACAAATCTTTTCTATTTGTCTTTCCGTATTTTTTGTTTTTCTGAAGTGTCCATACATCAATTTGGTGGAACACGTCCAAGTGTTTAGGATCAATCACATCTCTTCTATAAACTAAGCCTGGGAGTACAAAAGTCGAGCGGTCTAAATCTTTTTTATCCAATTTCTCAAAAGTTGATGGTATTAGTGCTGACGTGTGGGTTCTTAATACATGATTCTCATCGGTGTACCTAGTGTAAGTTGATGACCTTCCTGGATTTCCTGGCGAAAAGAGGAGTTTATCAAAATTATCTCTTACTTCAACAATGGGATTTCCTCTCACTATATGAATATCAGAAAAATTATGCTCTTTTAATTTTTCTACAACCTGATCAAAAACCTTTCCAACAACGCTTCTTTCCTGCCCACTTTCAGTTGGTAAAGTAAGATCTTTAATCGCTAGTGACTTTTTTATAATTTCAGGCCTTGATACTTCAAACTTGAGCGGCATTGGCAAATTGGGGTTCTCTAAAGGTACATTAACCCTCGCTTCTTCTAAACTGCTTAAGACTTGTGTAGGCTGGCTATTTGTTTTTTGTTTTATCATGGGTTCTATGGCTGAGATTTTATCACAATAGGCTTGCAAAACAAACCTTATCCTTTTAGGGGATGGAAAAATTCAACATCCGAAGACTTAATATTTGTATTATGAAAATCGAATTTCATATCTATTTTTCGCTTTAATTCAACAATAAATTCCACAAAAGAAAGATTATTTTCTTTGCTTGAAAATGGCGACATTATGTAAGCTTTTAATGATGTTAGCGGAAAAGGGCTGGATCCAGTGGAGTTGCCGGGTATTTTATCAATATAATAAGGATTCCCTAATTTTGACATTTCTTCGATAAAACTTGCTGTATAAAAATTTCTGACCTTCGATTCTATTTCTAAATTTGGGAAAGTTAAACCTTTAGGAATACGTGGAATAAACATAACCGAAGTTCCGAGTCCTGTTTTATTTATTATCTCAAAATTTCCTGTTTTTTCTATCTCATTCTGTAAATGCACCGCCATCTCAGTCAAATGTGCAATTAAAACCTGAAAACCCTTTACACCCAAAGCGCTTAAAGCAATAAAAGCGGAGTTTGGACCGTCACCAGCTCTAGAATTCTCCATCGAATATAAAAATGGCCAATTTTGAAGGTCTTCCTTTCCACTTAATAGAGTTTTGTCCTTAACGAGAAAGGCACTTGATATATAAGGACAAAAACCCATTTTATGAAAGTCTATGCCAAATGAATCAGCCAGATATATACATTTCAGATCCTTTATTATTTTCAATATTCTTTCCAGTGCCTCTGCCTCAATATCAAGATTGTTTAATCCAAAATTATAGTCTTTAAAAAATATCCATGGGAAGGCAACCACGGCGTCAACATGAATATGAGGTATATACTTCAGGGAAAGTTCATTTACAAGTCTATTTCTCAACTCGACAACCTTTTCGATTGGATCCACCACCATACTATTGGTTGTTCCTCCTGAAACAATAATGGCTGCAATTTTTTTACCCTCTCTGGTCACTTTTTTAATTACTTGTTCCATTTGATTCACATCCGTTTTACCATCCCTATCAACTTCCAACCTAATCACATTGTCCGTCCCGATACCCAGCCAATTAGCATCCTGTATATGAGATGGATGACCAGCTACCGTCGAGAGAACAACAACGTCTTCTTTTGCACCCTGCGTAGAAGAATTTGGTGAACAATTTTTTAGTCCTAATTTAATACCATACATTATTGTTGCCTTTCCACCCCAGGTAAAAATTCCACCAGCATTTTCTCGATCCCAACCGATATAATCTGCAATCGCTTTTATTACTTCCTGTTCGGTTAAAAGACTTTTACCTGCTGCGGTGTCTAAGGCTAAATTTGGGTTATACAGTGAAGTGAAAACTTTACCAACAACTGTTGGTAATATTGGCGGCGGAGCGACATTATACATTGTTCGAGGAGAGTGCCACCTGGATACACCACGAAAAAGCGCGGGTATAATTGAGTCAAACGAACCTTGGCCTATTCCGTTATTTGGAATTTTAAAATCCTTTATTACATACACATAATCTTCGGGTTTTGAGGAAAGAGTTCCTTTCGACAAGTCCGTGTTTTCTAAAATATGCAAATGAGTCTCCTTAATATCTTTTAGTAATGAGTCTACAGAATCCGTCTCCGGATTATAAAATAAATTCTCAATCGTCTTTGGTAATTTAGTCATAACTTCAATTCTATATCAACGCTACTCTATTGTTGTCCAAACTTTTTAAAACTACTAGTGTCTACTGGTCTGCCATTCATATATTGATCCATACAATAAACCAAAACAGCCTTACGAAAGTTTCTTTTTAAATTGTTTCCTGTTTGACTAGCAAATTGCTTTTCGTAAGCAAGAGACCAAATAGCCTTAAGTACAACGAAATCATCCGCAAACCTCGATAATTGCCCTATTTTATAATGCTCAGCGATATTGTCTAATTTTCTAAAATAATCCGCAACTTGACCTGACTCGACGTCAAAATCAAGCTGAGTCTCTCCATCACTATCCTTAAAATCCCAAAAGCGCTGAATTGTTATACCCGTAAGAACATCATAACCGACGGGAGCAATGAACCTATGCTCAAAATCAATAACTCCTTTAGTAAAAGTATTTCTTGGGGAAAAATCTCCATGGGTCAATACGAGTGGAATTTGTTGCAAATTTGTTTCTATCATACTAATGCATGGGAAAATTTTGTCTCTAAGATCTGGATTTTCTTGCAAAACGTTAGATAGATGTACCCCTTCCCTTATTTCACTCCTTCTGTCTGTTGGATTATTCAATTGCGCTTCCAGGAATTGACACGCTATATTGCAAAATCCTTCAAACGTCTCTCCAGTCACTTTTTGATGCAAGGTGTATTCATGGCGAAATTTTTCACCGAAACTCATGTCCCCAACTGATTCCTCAATGTAGTAGTTAATTCCTCCGATTTCTCCCTTACTAAGTATCCTTGGCACCGGAAAATTAAGACCATGAAGCTGCTCAATAAAATTCGCTTCATTGCCGACCTCCGCAACACTCCCAGTATGCATATATTGAGTGCCATCTAAACTACGGTAAATTTTCCCTCTCCCAAGCACTCTATCTTTTATATACGCCCACTCTCTACCACCAACTTCTAAATTCCTTTGTTCCATTTTCTTAGATCAAAAAGGCTATTAATTTAACCAGTTCATATTTTTACTCATAAAACCATTGTCTATATTTTAATAATTTTATATTGCAATTTTAACACCGCAAGAGGCGGTCTGGAATAGAAAAAGAATATTTTCCCTAAATTAACTCAAAACAATGGAGCTTCTGAATGTACAATTCTTCCCCACTTGTCCCGTTGAACTATTAGTCTAGCTATTCTTGGTGGGGGTAACGGTATCACAAGCTCGAATGGAAAAAGTTGATTCCCGCTCTGACTATTCCAACAGAAAGGCTCATGAGGCTATTTTATCACCTTTATAAATTTTTCGACTACCGCTCTCTGCTGATCCAAACTGGTGGCATGTATAAATTCCCTCAAAGAGGCGTCACCACCACTGTTCTTATATTCATGCACTTTATCAACATAAGTCCAAAGCTTGTCGACCCACTCTTTAAGTTCTTGAGTTCTAAGAATTATCGTGTAGCCACCCATCATGGTTTCGGGAAAGACAATATCATTGCGTGTACCCCCGGATAACTTTTGACTTATAACTTTTGCTATTGGTTCGATAAGGATGTCTGTCGAGTGTTTATGCTCACTTTCTTTCCTAGATTTTCTCACAATTTCAACAGACTCTTGGTACGCCGCCAGTTGGGCATCTCTAAATTCTGTTCCAGAAGGCAAATCAGCAATACTTCTATCCGGAAACGTCTCTTTTAATTTAACTTCAATATTCCTCTCAGAACCAGCCTCTATAAAATCAAATTGATCACCACTAATGTTCGATCTTGTATATTCAGTTGCCGATTTCATATCCGCCAAAAAGGCAGTGGCATTAATATCATCCGTCGGTCGTTTTAATGACTTTTTGAGAACGGTCCCAGCTTCCTTTCTACTGGATGAGAATAGCCCAACATCCAGTCCTTCCGAACCAAACGGAGAAAGTTCTCCGCTTTTGACGGATTTCAACACAAAATCTCTAAGCTGGCGCATAAATTCAGAATTTCCAACAAACCTCTTTCTTGTCTCATCGTCCATGGGTAAATCGTCAAACAAAAATATTAAATTTTCCTCAACAAGAGCATTCGCGGCCAAGGACTTTTCAACACCCCGCATTAAATAAATTAAACTTTCGGTGTAAAACTTAGCCAAGTCGTCAACACCGGCTACCTGCAATTGATTCTCAATTCTTTTCTGGAAGCTTTGCCTCAAATTTTCATATTCCATAGACTCCGGATCACCACTCTCCAATATCCTTAAAACCTTCAAATGCTCTTCATTGTCTTCTATGGTCAAATCTCTATTCAAGAAAATAAGTGAATCAAGATCCGGTCTACTCGCCAAATAATCTTCTAGTGCTTTACGGATTTGATCTGGTGTGAGGTTTTTAATTCTCTCCTCATACAACATTGATTGCGCACCAAGTGTATCCAGATCAACGAACGATTTTGCAAGGGCCTTTTCCAAAATCGAACTTCTTTCTGGTCCGTCAGGCACTCTCGCAATGCGCTGCTCAAGTTGGTACGATATCAAACTCGATAAGGTTCCAAGGCCGTCAAAACCTTCACGTAAGCTCCGTATTCTTTCTCTTATATCCCTTAATTTGATGCTGTCATCCGATGATTCTAAATTTTTTTCCTCCTCTCTGAGCTCGTCTATTCGCTTTTCGATTTTTCTATACTCTTTTGCGTTATCAACAAATCGTCTGTGTTCATTCTCACCATCGCTGGCGACGCCCATCTGGTCAAGAGCGGTATAAAGTCTTGCCGCCTGTTCCGGCGAAAGTCTTTCTATTCTTCTCTTTAACACCAACTCTTTTTCGGCTTCAGTTTGGGGGTGCAGACTGGAATCGATTCCAGTCTTCGAAGCAAACTCAATCATTGCTTTACCAGAAGACTGTTTGAGATTTTCATAAAGAGCGCTACTTTGTGAATAGTCAGACTGAAAACTTCTATCTGTCTCAACTTCTGCTCGCTCCTTAAGTAAAGCACTGTTCATAACGGTCTGAATATGATGAAAGGTTTCCTCCACCAATACAGACTTGCCAAACGAATCATCTTCCTTAACGGATGTACTTATGTAAATAAATGAAACGGGCTTACCATCGATCATTCTTATTCCCTGATTTCCTAAAGCCAACATTGACGATCTGACTCTGTGCTCTAGAGGAATACCTGGAATTTCAGAAAGCTTAATCCCTGTATAATCACAGATTTCCATAGCTGTGCCATAAAGTCGATTTTCGGGATTAGAAACAGGGAGCAAGTTCTTAATGTCCACTCTATCCCCAACCTCAGGAAGACTATCTGTGGTAGCCATAATTAATTATCAGTGATTTATTGCTTGAATTCCAGCACAACGATAATATATGATCATCAGATGGCTAAAATAATAAAGGTTAAAAGTCTGACCAAAAAATTTAATGGGTTTACTGCAGTTAATGATATTTCTTTTGGTGTCGAAAAGGGAGAAATTTTTGCTTTTCTCGGTCCGAACGGCGCCGGAAAATCAACAACAATAAAAATGCTGACAACTCTTTTAGCTCCAACTTCGGGAAAAATATTAGTTAATGGGGCAGATCCTTCTCAAGATCAGGACGCGGTAAGACGCGGTTTCGGAATAGTGTTTCAGGATCCGTCACTGGATGATGATCTGACGGCAATGGAAAACATGGAACTGCATGCCGTTTTATATTCAATCCCCGTAAATACCAGAAAAAAGAGAATTGAAGATCTATTAAAATTTGTTGATTTATCCGACAGAAGCAAGTCTCTTGTTAAAACATTTTCCGGCGGAATGAAAAGAAGACTTGAAATTGCCCGTGGCCTTCTGCACCATCCAAAAATTCTCTTTTTGGACGAGCCGACGATAGGCCTTGACCCCCAAACCAGAAATCATATGTGGACTTACTTAAAAGACATAAACAAAAAGGAGGGAATGACGGTATTTTTTACAACACACTATATGGATGAAGCAGAAAAAAACGCGGACAGAATTGTAATTATTGACCACGGAAACATTGTTGCCGAGGGAACACCCAATGCACTTAAGAAAAAGACAAAATCCGCTTCCCTCGAAGAAGCTTTTCTACATTTGACGGGCCACGAGATCAGAAACGAAGAAGCCGGAGCTCTTGATGCGCTTAGACAACGAAGACATGTTTGGGGAGGCCGGCATTAAATGGAACAAATTTACATACTTTGGAAAAGACAGGTCGTTAAATACTTCCGCTCCCGTAGCCGGATAATCGGATCTTTGGGTCAGCCACTTCTTTATTTAATCGCTTTCGGCTATGGCTTTGGCGGCGTTTTTGCCAGAGCGGGTCAAGGAAATTATATCCAATTTTTAGCTCCCGGAATTGTTGCAATGAGTATTCTCTTCACTGCGATTTTTGCCGGAATTGAAATCATTTGGGACAGACAATTCGGTTTCTTAAAAGAAACAATGGTTGCTCCGGTCTCAAGATTTTCAATTATGTTGGGGCGGACTTTAGGGGGCGCAACGGTTGCAACTTTTCAGGGCATTGTTGTTTTAATTCTTTCCACATTCGTAGGTTTCAGATTTACAACTTATTATCACATTCCTCTGGCACTCTTATTTATGTTTATAATCGCCCTCCTTTTTACAGCTCTGGGAACGGCCATCGCTTCTATGCTGGAAGATATGCAGGGATTTCAACTCATTATGAATTTTCTGGTTATGCCAATTTTCTTTTTATCAGGAAGTCTCTACCCCATCCAGGGTCTACCAAAAGCGATGGAAATTGCAACAAAAATCGACCCCATGACTTATGGAATTGACGGACTGCGCGGAGTTTTGGGAGGAGCTGCTCAATTTGGGACAGGATTCGATCTGCTTGTGCTTTCAGTAATTACATTCGTATTTCTTCTCATCGGCAGTTATCTTTTCTCAAAAATACAAATATGACAAAGTATCGGGAATATTACAACCGAATGGTTGAGGAAAATAAAGACGCTTTCGACAGATTTACACAAGCCCACTTTGAATATTCAACAAATGAGGATAAATACCAAGAAAAATTTAATCAGGAAGGTGAAACAATATTGAAAATTATTCACGAATGGGAAGATAAACTCTGTAAACAATCCGAAAAATCCGGATTTGGTAAATACAGCGGAGGCTTGGCCGAAAAATTCCAGGAAGAAGTAAAAAGCCACTTTCCCCTAATTGACCACATCGGAATTGTGGTCAAAAAATTCAGCCTGAAAAAACTCCTGTAAACACTCACGATCTAAAGGTTGGGAGGTTGGCGCCAAGTAAGGTATGCTAAATTTGCACTAGAGCGCCAGAAGAATTGAACCTATTATTGTTACCGCCCCCACTCCAATACCTAAAACCGTTGGCCATTCAACTCCCGTGACCGGAATTGGAACAGGACTCGCGGTTGAAGCCGCTTGAACAGTAGAGGTTGGGGTCGGACTCCCTGTGGTAGGAGCTTGTGTAACTAAGGGCTCAATTGTCGGAGTTGCTGTTGCGGTGGCTGTCGGTGTGGGTGTGGCCGTTGGAGTGGCCGTAGCTGACAACGAATTACAAACAGACATATCGGTCGTCCAAGCTGCACCCGGGGCAGGACAACAATATTTAGTCGTTGCAGGTCCGCAGGTCTCCACCCTACCGGCAGTATTACAAAGTCTATCACTTGTTGAGCCATCACTCTCTCCAGGGTGACAACTCTGGAGTAAATTGGGGTTTTTTGAATTAGGACATTGCTCCGCAGCGGGACACGTTGTAACCGCAGCTTTCTCCTGAATGTTCTGCTGCTGCTGGACTAAATACACCCCAAGAAAAACGGCGATTCCCAAAAAAAGAAAGACTGCGGCAATGATGATGATACTTTTCATATTGACCTTCTTTGATTTTGAAGGTGTCACTATCTCAAAAGCATTTCCGGTATTTTGTTGAGGTGAATTTGACTCTGGCATACTTCATGATATAACGCCCACGAGATAAATCTCAAGTGCGTCTTCAATAGCTAATCCTAATTTTTCCTCCGGAATAATCAACGTTAAAAGAATTAAGAGACTTTATTTGAACTCTATATACGTTTCTGCCAGACCAGAGGTTTAGATTTCCAGAAGAAACCCTCTGATAATCAGCACTATTCGTCACCGAGACTTCGCTTCCATCAACTGCAATTCCGTGAGTAATATCAAAAAGTCTGGCATATGCGGTTCCGTTTGCATTCGCAACTCGAAGAGAGGCTTCCCATGCAACTTTCGCGCCGGGAGAATAGTCGCGTGCGATATCAAAAGAGACTTCAATTCCCTTCGCATCGGTCCAATCCGTATTTGTAGTTGAATATGATCCGTCAAGCGGCACGTACGAAACCTGTGGTTTTGTCGTACTACCAGTTGCCTGATTAATTATCACTTGACGAGTCGTAGCCGAAAGTGTGGCAATAGCTCTCCCAACCTCGTCAGCGACTATTTTTTGGCAATCTGCATCACAACCGGTCTTTTCCTCAACTACCGCACTGACTTTTTGTTTTTGAAGTGCAATATCTTTGTAAATCCTGGCTAAAGTGCTTTTAGCAACAATAAAACCGGCGACAAAAATCGAAATTAATAAAATCGGCAGAAAAATCTTTTGCATCGGGCAGTAAACTTAAAGCAACGTATCTTTCACCTTGAAACCAGCTTCTTCAATTTGCTTTCTGATTTTATCGGATTCTTCAAATTTCTTTCGCTTTCTCAACTCCTCCCTCTCTTCCATCAATCTTCTTATTTCATCCGGTATTTCAACTTCTTTTAACCCTTCCGACAACTTTAATCCCAAAACCTCGTCAAAACTCAACGCCAAATCATATTTATCTCCACTTGGAATGTTGCTTTTCAACATCTCCCAAAGAATCGCTATAGCTTTAGGGCTATTTAGATCGTCGCCTAAAGCATCCACAAATTGCTTTCTATATTCTTCAATTTTCTCATTTTTCTCTTCCGATAATACCGTCCTGTCGTTTTGAGATTTAAGACTTGAGACCTGTAACTTAAGTTTGTTTAATGCGTTTTGCGCGCCCGCCAATGCATCGCACTTAAAATTCAATGTCTCCCGGGACTGTGCGCTGGGAACCAAATACCT
>JAKAJP010000022.1 GCA_021824915.1 bacterium | reverse complement strand
GTGTATCTTTTGCTTCCATTTCAATTTAGATATTTTCCAAGGAAACTTTGGGCAAGATATTCTACATACCGCTCAATTAGTGATGACCCTAATCCTTCATTTCCCCGTCTCAATATCTCAAATGTAAGCTGATCCATTTGGTCCGGATTTTTTTGAGCCCCCTCTTCCAAAACAGAGTTTGCTTTTGCCAAAGCTGATTTAATTCCATTGTAATCAAATTTGCTGCGCTTCAACCATAAAACTAAATGTCGTGCATTCCTTGTTAACAAATCATTTTGCAAAGGTTCTGACTTTAGGAATACTTCGTTAATCCACTTAGAAATATCACCTTTGCTGAAAGACTTTGCTAACGCTATCCTCAATGCAAACCTTGCTTGAAGATTCGCCTCATCAAGATATTTATCCAGAACCCAGATTTTATCAGCATGGTTTGCAATTCCATCAAGCTCCATCTCCACACCCGCACCCTGGATACCTTTTGATCCTAAGTTTGGCTTTAAGTTGGTGTACAGCTTGGCCATAATTTCCTGAGCATCGTTAAGCAAGGCTCCAATATCTTCTTGTGGTGCCAAACCTTTTTGAAGTTCTACTAAATCCGCCTTTGCCGGTGGAAGAGCAGGAACTTTTCTCTTAACGGGTTCCGGCAATTCACTAAATCTATATCGCTTATCTGGATCCCATTTTACTGAACCAATTGAGGCTATTCGTTGTGGCCATAATAGTTCCCCCAAACCATTAAGCATACTGGTGCCCTCAACATGACCAAAACCACCAGAGATAGCCCACTCAATATCGTTTCCACTATCAACTACTTTTCTACCACCCGGGAGGCCCTTAACATCTACGTCCCTTCTTCTTGATATTGAAGTTATCTCATAACTATTTCTCTCATTGCCACCATATGGGCGAAAAGTTCCCTTCGGTGTGTAAATAGAAATGTGGTCAAGGTGGCCATCAAATTCCCCCATCTTTGATACCCCCCTATATTCCAACTCCAAGAATCTTCCTCCACTAAGATGCCTTATCTCCTGTCTAGAAACTTCTTTATTCCCTTTATTCTTTTTCAGCTCTAATCCTCTCCATTGTACTAAGACTTCTGGAATCTGATCCGTCCAGCCGTTTTTGTTATACAAATTCCATATTTCATCTGACGACCCAACCCAAAGTTCAGAAAGACCTTCCTCCATACTGGCTGTTGCTCCACGATTGACCTGAGCGTAAACCTCGCTTGGATTATCTTTATAAACAAACGGAATTTCTTCTGGTTTGTAACCTCTAATAGCCTTTATAATTTCCGGATCGACATGTTGAAGTTGTAAATCGTGGCGTACCTTTCTCTCTTCGGCCATGCTTTGTTCGGATTTAACGGGGTGATAGTCGGGGGAGTTTTGCTGTAATTTCTGAATTCCTCTAAATTCATCGTCTGAATCTTTTCGTATTAGGCTTTCTGAATCCATATTTTTATTATATAACAATCAAATTTTCAAAGATTATTGGTAAATGTATCAAAATATATCATTAGTAGTACGGGATATCCCTTTTTATAGTGTCTCATTTGTCTCATTTAGCCTCAAGGTGAGACACGAGTTATATGATAGAATGGTCCTAGACCCGACTGCTCAGCTTAGTTTAGTAATTTCGTAACAAAAAGGTTGACATTACGTATAACTATTTGATAGCGTAAATTATGAGATTGAAATATATTCTCGCAACACTTCTCGTATCGTCCTTTTTTGCCTTTTATGTAACAAAGGCTAACGCTGAAGAAACCCCAAATCCTTCGGCAATTCCGGAAACCACATCATCGCCAGCGCCACGTAGTGGGGGTATTTTTGGTTTCTTTAAGCGTTTTGAGGAGAGAAACGAAACGCCGAATCCTTCGCGATCTCCAAAAGCTTGGGTGTTAGATCGGCTTGAAGAAAAAAGGCTGAAGTTTTGCCAGGTCCATGAAAAAGAAATAGAAGAGAGGCATAATAGTTTGGATAACCTTTCGTCTCGTATGCTTAGTGTCTTTGACGAAATAGCAAAAAGAGTCGAAGACTTCTATACAAATAAACTTGTCCCCAGCGGTAAATCCCTTCCCAGTTACAATGCTTTGGTTGCTGATATAGCTTCAAAAAGAGCTGCGGTTCAAACCGCTTTGAATAACACTCAAAATGATATCTCCGGATTTAGTTGTACGGCAGATAATCCGAAGGCTCAAATTACACAATATAGGCTAGATATGCAGGTGGTTAAAAAGGCTTTGCAGGACTATCGCACGTCGATTAAGAATTTAATAGTTGCAATTAGGACTTTGGTTGGGGGTTCACCTGAGACTTCGGGAACACCGGTTGCCACGGCCTCACCAACGCCAAGCCCGACATCAACGCCGACAGCGACACCATAATATGAAAAATCAAAAAGGATTTATTCAAATTTTATTAATAGGTGGGGTGATCGTTGTTTTGGCGGCACTTGGTTACATTTTTTACTCTCAAAAAATGGGTGTCAAGGTTCCCAATTACTCGTTGCAGCAGACTCAACCATCGGAAGCGCAGATTGCTCCGGTACAAAACTCGAGCGATTTGGACAAAATTTCAGCCAGCCTTGATGCACAAGATACAACTCAAATTGACTCTCAACTTAATCAACTTAACTCTGCTTCATCCGGTTTCTGATACAATAAGGCGTGAATAACTGGGAAGAATTAGCCTTTGATAGTTCTATTGAAAAGACGGCGACTTCATTAAAAAACGAGGGAATTGATGTTTTTGTGGTTGAAAACGGGCAGTTGGCAAAGGAAAAAGTTTTAGAAATAGTTCCCAAAGGGGCAGAGGTGATGACCATGTCTTCCCAAACTCTTGAGGCCACTGGGATTACAAAAGAAATAAATGAAACAGGGAATTTTGATTCTATTAAAGCAAAACTACTTAAAATGGATAGAAATACTCAAGGACGTGAGATGCAAAAGCTTGGCGCGGCTCCAGATTGGGCTATCGGCAGCGTTCATGCTGTAAGCGAGGATGGACACATTTTTATTGCCAGTAACACGGGAAGTCAGCTTGCGTCGTATGCATATTCAGCCGGGCGTGTGATTTGGGTGGTCGGCACCCAAAAAATTGTTAAAAATTGGGATGAGGGAGTTAGAAGAGTTTATGAATATTCGCTTCCGAAAGAATCCGAAAGGCAGAAAGAAAAAGGAAATCCCAACGGGAGTAATGTCAGCAAACTTTTAATAATCAATAAAGAGTTTAAGCCGGGTAGAATTACATTGATCCTTGTGAAAGAAAGATTAGGATTTTAGGTAAAAAGAGCATAACTCCAATAATAACCGATCCGATTGAGGCTAAAAGTACTGTCGCCGCGGCCACATCTTTAGCAATCTTGGCCTTTTCCTGTTTTTCCGGGCTAACAATATCTACTATTGCTTCAATAGATGTGTTTATTAGTTCAAGAACCAGGATGATTGTAATTATTAAAACAAGGTGGAGCCACTCTGTGTAGTTGAGTTTGAGAATAAACCCCAAGATAGTTGCCAAAGCACCAATTATGATTTGGACCCTGAAGTTCCTGCCCTGCAAAACGGCAGTCTTAAGCCCTTCGAATGCAAATCCAAAACTTTTTGATAGAGCATGTTTACTTGCGAGCATCGATTTCAAGTTAGCACATGTGGTACCATGAATCAAATGGAGGATATCTTAATTGAATTTTTTGCAACTTTCCTAATCTGGTTTTTGTTTGCAGGATTAATAATTCTTTGGTTTATTGATGGTAAAATAAAAAAGGAGCAGGTTGTCCACGCTCTTGCGGCTTGTGCGGTCGCATGGATTATAGCATTCCTTATTAAACGTTTTTTTCCGACTCTACGACCTTTTGTTACAAATGGAAAAGAAATTGAGGTTATGTTAAGGCCAACTGATGGGGCCTTTCCTTCTGAACATACCACTTTAGCATTCGCTTTAGCGACCACGATTTTTATGCACGATAAAAAAATCGGCTGGGTTTATTTGATTGCAGCTGTGGCTATCGGGATTTCCAGAGTTCTTGCTAACGTTCACTATCCAGTTGATATTGTGGGCGGGGCCTTTTTAGGCACAATTGTAGCTGTAGTTATTGAAAAGGTTCATTTTAGGAAATTCCTCTCTTGACAACTAGCACTTAATTAGTTAGACTGCTAAAATATGCAAAAAGATACGATCAGAAGAGTTCCGATAGTTGCAATTCGAGGATCGGTAGTTTTTCCACATACAGATAGTCTTCTTTCATTTGGCCGACCAAAAAGTGTTTCTGCAATCAATACTGCTTTTCAGGAAGATCGTGTCATTGCAATTTTTTCCCAAAAAGATCCAAGGACGGTTGAGCCTGGGGAAGAAGATCTCTTCAAAATCGGAACCATCGCCACAATAACTCAAATGATGTCAACGGAGGGGGAAATTCATGCTCTCATTCGTGGACAAGCAAGGGTGCGCCTTCGTGAAATTATAGCTTCAGAACCTCATCTTATTGGTAAAGTTGAGGAGATTGCTGAGGAAGTAAAAATTACACCTGAGATAAAAGTTTTGTCGAGTCGACTTCAGGAACTTTTTAAGAAGGCGGTTAATCTTGGTAAGCAAGCCGAAATAATGACGGTAATGAAATTGGTTTCGGGTATTGTTGAGCCTGTTGAACTTGTAGATCAAGTTGCCTCACTTTTAGACGTAAAAACACAGGAGAGACAAAAAATTCTTGAGGAGTTGAGTTTTGAGAACAGACTAAATCAAGTGCACGAGTTTTTGAGCAAGGAAGTAAACGCACTTGAGATTGAAAGGACTATATCCAGCAAGACCCAAAAAAGGTTTGAGGATCAAATGAGGCGGGCAATGCTTAGGGAGAAGAAAAGAACAATTGAACAAGAGCTTGGTGAGATGGAAGAAGGAGAAGGAGAGTTAACAAGCGAGGAGATAAAAGAATACAAAACCAAGATTAAGGCCGCTGGTATGCCGGTGGAGGTTCGGGAGAGGGCAGAAAAAGAGCTTAAGCATTTATCACAGCTTTCTCCAAACAATCCTGAGGGGGGTTATATCAGAAACTATCTCGATTGGCTTTGTGATATGCCTTGGAGCAATTCCTCGCCGAATGATGTTTCAATGTCGAATGCTGCCAAAATCTTGGAGGATGAGCATTATGGCATAGACAAGGCCAAGGAGCGAATTTTGGAGTTTTTGGCCGTGATGAAGATTAAGGGGAAGTCAAAGGATAGTAAAAAAGAAGAAGTGCATCCAACAATCCTCTGTTTTATTGGTCCACCGGGAGTTGGTAAAACTTCAATCGGAAGGTCAATTGCCAAGGCGTTAAACCGCAAGTTTGTGAGAGTGTCTTTGGGAGGGATCAGAGACGAGGCTGAAATTAGGGGTCACAGACGGACATATGTTGGGGCACTCCCGGGTAGGATTATTCAAGGAATAAAGACGGCAGGGACCAAAAATCCGGTTTTTATGCTTGATGAAATAGATAAAATCGGAGTGGATTTTAGGGGTGACCCGTCAAGTGCTCTTCTGGAAGCGCTCGATCCTGAGCAAAATAAGGAGTTCTCTGATCACTATCTTGAGGTTCCTTTTGATTTGAGTGAAGTAATGTTTATTTGTACCGGTAATGTGCTTGATACAATTCCGGCCCCGCTTCGCGACCGTATGGAGGTTATTACTTTCCCAGGTTACACGGAAGCTGAAAAGTTTGCCATTGCCAAGAAGTTTTTATGGCCAAAACAGCTTGCGGTGCATGGGCTGACAAATAAAAAGGTGACAATCTCAGAAGGCGCCCTAAGGGCGATTATAAATAGCTATACAAGGGAGGCTGGGGTAAGAAATTTGGAGAGGAGTATTGCTTCTGTTTTAAGAAAAATTGCCCGTTTGGTGGCTGAAGGCAAGAGATATCCAAAGAAAGTTGAAATTCCAGATGTCTATAAGTTTCTTGGTTCACAAAGATTTAACTCTCAGATTGCCGAAAAGAAGGATGAGGTCGGTATGGCTACAGGGCTTTCTGTCACGCCATTTGGGGGGGAAATCTTGTTTATTGAAGTATCTCTAATGCCGGGGAAGGGTAAATTGACTCTTACGGGTCAGCTTGGGGATGTTATGAGGGAGAGTGCTAAAGCGGCTTTTACCTGGACCCGTTCTCACTACGACAAGTTAGGGTTAAAGTCTAATTTTGCCGAAAATATTGACGTTCACATACATGTCCCTGAAGGTGCGGTTCCAAAGGACGGGCCGAGTGCGGGAGTCTCAATTACTACAGCCTTAGTCTCAGCTCTTACCGGTATTCCTGTAAGGCGCGAGGTAGGCATGACCGGTGAGGTAACGCTAAGAGGTCGTGTTCTTGAAATAGGGGGATTGAAAGAGAAGAGTGTCGCAGGGCATACGGCGGGTCTAAAAACGATAATAGTTCCCAAGGAAAATAAAAAGGATTTGGAGGATATTCCGGATCAGGTTAAGCGCGATATCAAATTTGTTTTTGCTGAAGAAGTAGAAGACGTGCTCAAAGTGGCAATGGTCAAGTGGCCTCCGAGGACAAGAACTGAGGAAAAAGTTACCCCAATATCAACCTTGTTGGCTGCCAACTAGCGTCATTTAGCTTTGGTTACACTCACAGTTAGACCCTGATCTTTATAGTCAAAACTAAAGGTAATTGCCTTGTCAAAGTTGTTTGTAATATAAAGATTACCCATGGGAAGCGGGCTTTCCACGGCTACCCCATATTCTTTGGGAACGTCATTAATTTTGGCAAAGTTGTGATTGGAGGGCGCGTAAGTGGTAAGTCCTGCATCACGAGCTGCCCAATACATTAGTGAGGCCAAGTGACAGACCCCGTCTCCAGTCAAAAACCCGTCAGATTTGAACCCTTCATCCCAGTTAAAATGGGCGTTTGTAGTTTTGACTACGTTTTTGTAAGTCGGCAGGACTTTATCATGGAATGCAAACTCTTCACCGGGTTTTAATGTAAATTCGGTATGAAAAGGTTTTTCAACCTCCGGCCAGGAAATATCCTTGGTGTTTTTGACCGAGCCATCCATATACCTTAGTGTTAGAAGGATGTTGTCCTTAAAAACCTCGTTTACGTAGGCGTTATCGTACCTATCCGTCATCGGGAAGCTTCTTGTAGCTATTTCCACGCTGGAAGCTCCCAGAGTCTTGGGCATGAGTGAGCCTGAAAATAGATATGTCAGGACGAGTAAATCTGTGAACATATTTACCAAAAAGCCCCGATATAAATCGGGGCTGAGGCTGCAATATACAACACTATGGGCCAAAAGTCAAGTTTTGGTGTGGTATAATACCAGTTAGCTTGGCCTCATCGTCTAGCGGTCTAGGACACCAGGTTCTCATCCTGGTAACTTGGGTTCGAGTCCCAATGAGGTCACTGTTATTTAGGTCACATTTTGATCTATTCTGATTTCTTGACAAGGCTAAACATAGAGTCTACAATCAGCCTCATTGGTTCAAAATATGGTTTGTAATCCCTCCAAAATTATTGTTAAGATGACCCTCTTTATTAGGGCATTTTAATTTGGAGAGAAATAAACCTAGTCCCTCTCCAAAAAAGAGAGGGATTTTTTAGTTTTTGGGTATGCAAGACGGAAAACAAGTTAAACTTACTAAAGAAGGCTTGGAGGCTCTCAAAAAGGAGCTTTCTACTCTTGTGGATGTTAAGAGGCCCAAGCTTGTTGATCGTTTATCTAACGCCCGTGCTCAAGGGGATTTGTCGGAAAATGCCGATTATCAATCCGCCCGGGAAGAGCTCGAGTTTCTTGACGGAAGGATTGAAGAGCTCACGGAACTCTTACGTAGCGCTAGCATTGTAGCGAAGGCTTCTTCGGCAGGTGGAATTGACGTCGGCACCAAAATTACGGTTAAGTTTAATGGAGCAAAACATGTCTATGAGATGGTGGGCGAATGGGAGGCTGATCCAATAAATAAGCGCATTTCGCCTGAATCTCCTCTCGGAAAAGCCCTCTACGGCAAAAAAGTCGGTGAGACTGCCGAGGTTGAGGCCCCTGCAGGGAAACTCAGGTATGAAATCCTTGCGATTGAATAACCCCGCGCTTATACTTAGGCTATATGTCAGCTGAACCCCAAACCACACGTGAGGTCATGCTTGAGAAACTTGAGACCCTCAAAAAATTGGGTATAAACCCATATCCTTCCGGAATTGAACTTACGGGGGAGCCCATTACTACAAAAGAAGCACTCAAGAGAATCGGTCACGAAGTGCTCGTCCCAGGCCGGATTTGGTCGATCAGGCGCCATGGCGCTGTAAAGTTTTTTGATATTGTGGATGAGACGGGTAAAATTCAAGTTTTGTTTCAGGAAAAAGTCTTGGGCGAGGATTACGAAACACTTCAGTTTTTTGATATAGGTGATTTTCTGGCCGTTAAGGGTAAGGTTGTTAAAACTCAGGCCGGAGAAGTTACCATCGATACTTCCGAGTTCCAAATTTTAGGTAAGGCCGTGCGCCCGCTCCCGAACGATTGGTTTGGTCTCAAGGACATGGAGGACAGGTATAGGAAAAGATATTTAGACCTCCTCTTTAATCCTGACGTTCGAGCCCGTTTTAATACCCGAACAATGCTTATCCGTGAGGTTAGAAGGTATTTGGATAATCTAGGTTATTTTGAAGTTGAAACTCCAACTCTTCAACCTCTTTATGGTGGAGCGAACGCAAAACCTTTTAAGACCCACTTGAATGCCCTAGATGCAGAAATGTACCTGAGGATTGCAGATGAGCTTTATCTTAAACGTCTTCTGGTTGGAGGGTACAGTAAGGTTTATGAGATTTGTAAAGATTTTAGGAATGAGGGAATGGACCTTACCCATAACCCCGAATTTACAATGATCGAATATTATTCTGCCTACTCTGATTATCAAAAAGTGATGGACGTAACGGAAGGGCTTTTTAAGCACCTTGCAAAAGCAATTTTTGGAGGTACCACTATGCAAGTTGGAGAACACTCGATTGACGTTGGTAGGAGTTGGCCAAGGGTTAAAATGACTGATCTTTTGAAAGACAAATTAAAGCTTGATGTTGGAAAGGAAACCCAAAAAAGTTTGGTTGAATACTGCAGAAAGAACGATATCGAGATTTTAGGAGAAGAAACAAAAGGGCAACTTATCTTTACAATTTTTGACAAGAAAATATCTGGTACTTTAATTCAACCAACTTGGGTGATTGATTATCCAAAGGATGTTTCGCCTCTTTCTAAAGATAAATCGGGGGAGGATGGGTTTGTCGAAAGATTTGAAGGTTATATAGGGGGCAAAGAAATTTGTGACGGTTGGAGTGAGCTAACTGACCCGAAAGAACAAAGGTCGCGGTTTGTTTCCGACACGAAAATTGCCCGCAAAGATAAAGAAGAGGCTCAGCATGTTGATGAAGATTTTTTGGAGGCAATGGAATACGGGATGCCGCCAACTGGAGGGATTGGTATTGGTATCGATAGGCTTACTATGTTTTTTACCAATACATGGAGCATTAAAGAAGTGATACTATATCCGACAATGAGGCCGAAGGGAGGTGATAATGCTTAACGCGTAAAAAATGATGAACGAAGAAATGATGTGGAAAGTGCACAAAATGCGAAAAATGGCACATATGGATATTTTAATGTCCATAGCATTTAGTGTTTTTGGAATGCTTTTGATTTTCGGCTTGGGGTTTGTTTTTCCGACGATCAACCCTTATGTAGTGATCAAGTGGATTATTATTGTTGCTGGAGTAATGTTTGTTTTTGCTTTTGTTAAATATCTCCTTTTTATGGTCATGAAGATGAAACTCATGAGAATGAAAGGTGATTGGAAAGAAGTAAAAGCCAAGAAAACTTCCAAAAAATAATTTTTAGCAATGATCTCTAAGGACAAAGCATTAGAACTGCTTCATTCGAAGATGCAGTCCGTTAATTTACGGAAGCATTGTTATTCTGTTGCTGCTGTTATGAAATCTCTGGCTTCCCATTTTGGTGAAGATGAAAGTAAATGGGAAATTGTCGGACTTCTTCATGACGGGGACTATGAATTCACAAAAACCGATCCGGGCAATCATGCAAAATTGATGGCAAATTGGGTTAGGGATCTGGGAGAGACAGATGAGGAACTTTTAACCGGAATTGAGTCACACGGCTGGTTTCATGAGGGAAAATCACCAAAAACCAAGATGCAGTGGTCACTTTTTTGTTGTGATGAACTGACAGGTTTAATAATTGCTGTTACTTTAGTACGTCCTGATAAAAAACTGGCTTCTGTTACGGTTGAGAATGTTCTTTCAAAATGGAACTCAAAAAGCTTCGCTGCCGGAGTGAAAAGAGAAGATATCGAAAATTGTGATAAAGAGCTTGGAATAAAACTTCAGGATTTTATTGCTACAGCTCTTTCCGCAATGCAGGGAATATCTTCGGAATTGGGGCTTTAATATGAACACGGAATTTGAAGCCAAATTTTATCCCGTAAATAAAGAGGAGTATCGAAAAAGACTTCAGAAAATCGGGGCAGTTCTGAGGATCCCCGAGCGGAAAATGCGCAGGCTAATTGCAGATCATCATGATAATAAAGATCTTAAGTGTCATTACATTAGAGTTCGTGATGAAGGTGATGTTGTTAGGCTTAGTGCAAAAATTCATGCGGAAGCAAACGGAAATGTTGGGGATCAAAAAGAGGCTGATGTTATTGTTGCGGATTTTGATAAAACCAAAGAAATTCTTGAGCAAGCAGGTTTAGTGTTTGCAAAATATCAGGAAAGTTTAAGGGAAGAATGGGAGTTTGATGGAGCGACAATTACGATAGACACTTGGCCTTGTCTTGAAACTTATTCGGAAATTGAAACGTCTTCAGAAGCAAAGGTAAAAGAGATTGCTGAAAAGCTGGGTTTTAGATGGGAAGATAAGCTTTTGCTGGCCTTGGATGGTTTGTGTGCTAAGGTTTATGGGATAAGTGGAGAAGAAGCTCTCAAAAAGATCGGTAATGTTACTTTTGAACATAACCCCTTTGAGAATATGAAGAAAATCTGGCCCCAATAAATGTATAATTAGCTATGCTTGATATCAACTTCATCCGCGAGAATAAAGACCTTGTTAAAAAAGGAGTTGGAGATAAAGGGTTTGATGCTTCATTAATCGATCGTGTTCTTCAGCTTGACGAGAAGAGGAGAAGTTTGATCTTGGAAGTTGAGACGCTACGGGCAAAAAGAAACAAGATTGCTGAAAAGAAGGAGGTCTCGGAAGAGGGTAAGAAAATTAAGGATGAACTTAAAGACAAAGAACCTGAATACGAAAAGGTTGAGGCTGAATATAAAGAACTTCTTTTCAAAATTCCAAATCTTCCAAACAAAAAAGCTCCGATTGGGAAGAGTGACAAAGAAAATGTCGAAGTCAGAAAAGTTGGGACGCCGACAAAATTTGATTTTAAGCCACTGGACCATTTGGAATTGGGTAAAAGGTTGGGGATTTTGGATTTTGAAACCGGGGCAAAAGTCACGGGATCACAGTTTTATTTTCTTTATGGTGATGGGGCGATGCTTGAACTTGCTCTCACCCACTTTTCACTCGATAAACTTTCAAAATTAGGTTTTCTCCCAGTGATTACTCCGGATTTGGCAAAAAGCAGATATTATCTTGGCACGGGTTATGCACCAAAAGGAAATGAAGCTCAAACCTATACAATCGAGGGCGAAGATTTGGGTTTGATCGCAACTGCTGAGGTGACTTTAGCTGGTTCTCATGCAGATGAGGTTATCCCGGAAGAGAAGTTGCCGCTAAAATATATCGGCTATTCACACTGTTTCAGAAAAGAAGCCGGAGCCTATGGTAAATATTCAAAGGGTCTATATCGTGTGCATCAATTTACCAAAGCCGAAATGTTCATTTACTGCAAACCTGAGGAGTCCGAAAAATTCCACGAACTAATTCTAAAAATGGAAGAAGAGATTTGTCAGGAATTGGGGCTTCCTTATCGGGTAGTTGAGATGTGCACGGGTGACCTTGGGGCGATGGCTGCAAGAAAATTTGATGTCGAAGTTTGGATGCCAGGTAGAAACGATTACGGCGAGGTCACTTCAACTTCAAATTGCACGGATTATCAAGCCAGAAATTTGAATATAAAATTCAGAAGAAAAACTGGAGAGACTGAATATGTACACATGCTCAATGGCACAGCGATTGTTATGTCCCGCTTTCCCTTGGCAATCTTGGAAAACTTTCAAAATAAAGACGGCTCTATCAAAATTCCTGAAGTGCTTCAAAAATGGATGGGGAAAGAGAAGATTGAAGTTAGGGTCTGAAATATTTCTTTCCTTTTAATTTTTCTGGTAGATGGCTGGATTTTTCATATTTTTTATAACCATCTCCGTAACCGGCGGATTTCATAAGTTTTGTAACCGGATTTCTAATCTTTAATGGTACGGGGAGATTGCCTAACTTATTTACATCGTTTAAAGCTTCCATATAAGCGTTATATGCGGAGCGATTTTTTTTGGCGATTGCAAGATAAACAACTCCCGCCGCTAAGTTTTCCTGGCATTCAGGATAACCAATTTCATTACAAGCTTGAAAAACTGCGTTAGCGACAACCAGAGCCGTTGGCGAGGCAACATCCTCTGATGCAAAAACTACCATTCGTCTTGCAATATAGAGCGGGTCCTGGCCTGCTGCAACCATCCGCGCGAGATAATAAAGCGCAGCATCGACATCACTTGCCCGCATAGATTTAATAAATGCACTAATTACGTTGTAAAAATCTTCCCCCCGTTTATCGAAAGTATATTGTCTTCTTTGTAGCGCATCCTCAATGTCTTTTAGCTTAAGTACACCCGTCGGGTGAACTTGTACGGCGATTTCCAAAACATTGAGCATTACACGGGCGTCGCCATTGCTCGCCTCGAGTAAGAATTTTTCCGATTCCTTGTTCAACTTCTTTTTAAGATGTTTTAGGGCACGGCTCAATATTTTTAGGAGATTTTTTTCGGATAACTGCTCAAGAATAAGAACGCGGCAACGGGAAAGTAAGGGTCCGATTACTTCAAAACTGGGGTTTTCGGTTGTGGCACCAATTAGTACAATATCGCCGCGTTCAACGTGAGGAAGAAGTTTATCCTGTTGAGCCTTATTAAACCTGTGGATTTCATCAAGGAATACAATCGGAGCTCTTGTAAGTTTCAGCTGTTTTTTCTCGCTTATTAATGTTTCAATATCTTTTACCTTCGTATTAACTGCAGAAAATTCAAAAAATTCTCGCTTTAGAGTATTGGCAACAATTCTTGCGAGGGTTGTTTTTCCTGACCCTGGTGGTCCCCAGAAAATTAATGAGGGGAAAAAAGAATCGATTTTTAGAAGTTTTGTGATAATTCCATCGCGTCCAACCAAATTATTTTGTCCGACAAAATCTTTTAACGTCTTAGGTCTTAGAAGTTCCGGTAGGGGTACATTTGCCATCAACATGGTATATCACCAAACAAAATACGAAACAAGTATAATTAGTTCATGCTTGGAACAAAAATTTTAGAGGAGAAAGAGTCGAAATTTAACGGCAATCTTCGTGTTTTGAGGAGTCTGGGGCTTGGAACTTATATTCAGGCGGACGGCCTGACTCAATCGGGAGGGATAGTTGAATCGATATGGAAATCTACGCTGAAGAAAGTTAAAAATTCAAAATTAAAAATTCAAAATTGTCTAATACTGGGTTTGGGGGGCGGAACCGCTGCAAAGCTTGTAAAAAAATATTGGCCGGAGGTAAAAATAACGGGAGTTGATATAGACCCATTAATTATTGATCTCGGGAAAAAACATCTTGGTTTGGACCAAATCGATTTGGATATCAGGACTGTTGATGCGTATCGTTTTAATACAATCGGCTATGATTTGGTGATTGTGGATCTGTATCAGGGTGATAAGTTTCCGGAAAAATTTGAAGGAGAGAAGTTTCTTAAGAAACTAACAAAAAATAAGTTGGTAATTTTTAACAGGACTTATTATGGTGATAAACGCCCGCTTGCGGTTAAGTTTGGTTTGAAACTTCAGAAAATTTTCAGGAAGGTTACTTATTTTTATCCCGAGGCTAATTTGATGTTTATCTGTTCGCGGTAACCGGCTGATAAGATCTTTTGCTAAAGGCAAAAGTAGCCTTATCTGTTACAATTAAGAGCTCATGTTGAATATATTTTCAAAAATTTTAGACCTCAATGCGCGGGAGGTTGATAGGCTTAAAAAGATAGTCGAGAAAATTAACTCTTTTGAAGCAAAAACCAAGAAGTTAAAGGATAAAGATTTTGCCAAGAAGACTGAGGAATTCAAGGAACGTCTTGAAAAGGGTGAAAGGTTGGAGGATCTACTTCCTGAAGCTTATGCCTTGGTCCGAGAGGCTTCATATCGTGTTCTTGGGATGAGACATTATGATGTTCAACTTATGGCCGCCGTTGCGCTTTTTGAGGGTAAAGTTGCTGAGCAGAAAACTGGTGAAGGAAAAACTCTCTCTGCTGTCCCCGCCCTTTATTTGCGGGCATTGACTGGTCGTGGGTCTCATCTTGTCACTGTTAATGATTACCTAGCCAGGCGTGACGCCGGCTGGAACGGACCGATTTTTCATCTTTTGGGTCTAACCACAGGGTCTATTATTCAGGAGACAAAATCGTTTGTTTACGATCCTGAATTTACGGACTCAAGTCATGGTGATGAACGTTTGAGCCACCTTAAACCAGTTGATCGCCAGATAGCTTATAAAAGCGATATCCTTTACGGAACCAATAATGAGTTTGGATTCGATTACCTTCGCGACAACATGGTTTCCGCACTTGCTGAAATGGTCCAAAGGGGACATTATTTTGCAATAGTTGATGAGGTTGATTCAATTTTAATTGACGAAGCGCGTACTCCGCTTATTATTTCAGCTCCCGATACAGAGCCAACCCAAAAGTATTACAAGTTTGCTGAGCTGGTTGATAAACTGAATCCGGATACAGATTTTAAGATTGATGAAAAAGCCAAGAGCGCAACACTAACGGAAACAGGAATTACTCGAGTAGAAAAGATACTCGGAGTGGACAATCTATATGAGAAAGATTTTGACTCAATTCATCACATTGAGAATGCGCTTCGGGCAAGATCTCTTTACCTGCGGGACAAAGATTATGTTGTCAAGGATAATCAAGTAACGATAGTAGATGAATTTACTGGTCGGCTTATGGTTGGTAGGCGTTGGAGTGACGGACTTCATCAGGCTGTTGAAGCAAAAGAAGGTGTAACTATTCAGCAGGAAAGTAAAACTCTGGCTACAATTTCATTTCAAAACTACTTCAGGATGTACGAGCATTTAAGTGGTATGACCGGAACTGCTGCAACAGAAGCGGAAGAGTTTAGGAAAATTTACAAACTTGATGTAGTTGCAATTCCGACACATCGACCAATGGTTAGAGACGATCGTGCTGATATGATTTATAAAACCTTGCGCGGTAAATATGGAGCCATTGTTGATGAAATTGCTGATAGCTATAAAAAAGGTCAGCCGGTTCTCGTGGGCACAACTTCTATCGAGAAAAATGAGATAATTTCAGAATATCTAAAGCACAAGAAAATTCCTCACAATGTTTTGAATGCAAAAAATCATGAAAAAGAAGCCGAAATTATCGCGGAAGCTGGTAAACCCGGAGCTGTAACAGTTGCGACCAATATGGCCGGACGTGGGGTTGATATCGTTCTTGGAGGTGCGCAGCCGGAAAGGAAATTGGAAGAGGATAATAAAAAATATGAATCAACAAAGGAATATAAAAAATGGAAAGAACTTCATGAGAAAGTTACCCGTGCAGGGGGTCTTCATGTAATTGGTACCGAACGCCATGAGGCTCGTCGAGTTGATAACCAGCTTAGAGGTAGGAGCGGACGTCAGGGAGATCCGGGAAGTAGTCGCTTTTATCTCTCATTGGAAGATGATTTGATGAGAATTTTTGGAGGCGAACAAATATCAGGAATTATGGACAAACTGAAACTTCCGGAAGACCAGCCGATCGAAAATCCGTTAATAAGCCGTGCCATTGAACAGGCACAAGTTAAGGTTGAAGGTTTCCATTTTGATATCAGGAAGAGGTTGGTTGAATTTGACGACGTTGCAAACCAACAAAGGGAAATAATATACAAACTCAGAAAGAGAATCCTCGAATCAAGTGATGTTAAGGAAGAAATTGTTGAAAAACTTAAAAACCAAATTGAAAGAATAATGCTAATTAGCTGGCCGGAGGTGGAAGATAAACCAGATTATGAAAAGATTGTCATAGGCTTAGCAGACATGATTCCTTTTGACGACACCTCTATTAGACGTATAAAAGATCAGCTTTCGAAGTTAAATGACAAGGAACAAATAGGAGAATTTATGGAAAAAGTTCTTACTGATGTTTATGATGCTCGCGAAAAGGAAACGGGCGAAAAGGTTATGAGGGATATTGAAAAGTATGCATACCTGGGTTCTATTGATCATCTTTGGATGGACCACATTGACACAATTGATGATCTTCGGGAAGGAGTCACACTCCGTGCTTATGGTCAGCGAGACCCGTTGGTTGAATTTAAGAATGAGGCATATAGGTTGTTTGAAAGCTTAGTCGACAAAATTGACGAAGAGCTTTCGCATAGAATTTTCAGGATTGGAGTCGTACAGCCTCAATCTGAAATTCCTCTCAATTTGGCCAGAGAAAATGTAGACCGCTCGGATCAGACCGGTTTATACGGAAATGCTGAAGTAACAGCTAAATCAGGGGAACCTGCGTTTGCCGGAAAGAAGATAGGCAGAAACGATCCATGCTGGTGTGGAAGCGGTAAAAAATGGAAAAAATGTCATTATCCTCAATTACCTCCTAATTAATATGATTTCATTTGTTTATCTAGATGTTGGAGGAGTTGCCGAATTTGACTTCAGTGGAACAAATAAATGGGAAGAGTTAAAGGCTGAAATTGGCATAAATCCGGACCGTTTCGAAGAATTTGACAACTATTGGGATGGTTTTCGAGATATAAATACAACACGCGATGTAGAACTCATGAAACCGTTATTGGAAAGGAAATTTGGTGTAAAATTTCCGCCAAACTATTCCCTTTTGGTCAACGGTTTTGTGAATCGGTTCGCTGTAAACAAATCAATTTGGCCCGTAGTTAAGGAAATTAAGAAATATTCTAGGATTGGGCTTCTAACAAATATGTATCCCCATATGTTAGAAGAAATAGAAAAAAGAAAGCTAATCCCTGATATCGATTGGGATGTAGTTGTCGATTCAAGCAAAATTAGCCTTCAGAAACCGGATAAGGAAATTTTTGAATATGCGGAGAGGGAAAGTGGATTTGATCGGAGCCAAATTTTATTTGTTGACAATAGTTACAAGAATATTGCGGCCGCGCGGGATCTTGGCTGGCAAACATTTTTGTATGATACATTAAAGTCCGAAACATCCAGTCAAAAGCTTCTGGATTTTTTTAGAAATAACAAATAAAATTTTCCAATGGACAAAAATTATTTATTCGTAACTATTTTTCTTGGGGCTCTTATAGTTGCGGGGGGTATTTACATTTTGGTAAGTAAGCCTTCCTCTTCTCCGGTCTATTCATCGGCCTCTCCATCAGCTACAATGGTAGAGAACCAAAATATGGATACTCAACTGAAAATTGAAGATGAGGTTATTGGAACAGGTGTAGAGGCGGTAGCGGGTAAAAAGGTTACCGTTAATTATATTGGGACACTTACGGACGGGACTAAGTTTGATAGCTCATATGATCGCGGAACTCCATTTTCTTTTAATTTGGGGGCGGGAGAAGTGATTAAAGGCTGGGATCAGGGAGTTGTCGGAATGAAGGTGGGAGGCAAGAGAAAATTAACAATCCCACCTTCTCTGGGTTATGGTGCGGCTGGTGCCGGCGGTGTAATTCCGGGAAATGCAACTTTGATTTTTGAAGTCGAGCTTCTGAAAGTTGAATAAAAGTAGGTGAAATTTTTTATTGGTTTATTAATTGTTTTTTCACTTCTCTTGGGAGTGGGTATTTATTATTATTACACGACCGGAAATACTTTTGGTCTGGATAGGACATTCCTAAGTCATCCCACAATTGATATTTCAAGTACGGAATTTGTAAATGGAGGAGTCATCCCGCCAAGATTTACTTGCGATGACGTTAATACAAACCCTCCATTTTTACTGGATAGAGTAACTCCGGATGCAAAAAGCTTGGTCTTTATTGTCGAAGATGTTACCGTAAAGCCCAGTTTTACACATTGGATCGTTTTTAATATCGACCCTAAAACAATAAACATTGACAGGCCAAGCGACTTAATCGGGGCATCCATCGGAACAAATGATTTTGGAAAAATGGAATATGACGGTCCGTGTCCCCCAAAAGGTTCGGCTCATAAATATTATTTTAGGCTTTATGCCATTGATAAAATGCTTGATCTGCCTGACGGCGCAAAAAGAAGTGAAGTTGATGCGGCAATGAATGGTCACAAACTGGGTTGGGGTGAAATGTTTGGAACTTACTCTCACTAGTATATACTTCAGGCATGCGACCCAAATACTTTAGGTTTAATGGTGGAAGGTTGGTCCTTCCTGTATTTTTCCCGGATGCAACCCGTGGTTTTGTTAAAACATTGGATTTTTTAGATGTGAAGAAAACGGGTGTCCAGGGGGTTTTGGTCAATACGTTTCATTTATGGCAGCTGATGAATAGGAAGATTTTGAAAAAAGCTGGAGGTATTAGGGGATTTATGGGATATCATGGCGCTGTCATATCCGATTCGGGCGGTTTTCAGGTGATGTCCGTAATCAAGAAAGGCATATCTTCGGGCAGGATCACTGATGAGGGAGTTATTCTCAATCCCTCGCGAAACAAGCGACTTATTTTTACTCCGGAAGAGTCTATTCGGTTCCAGATGGAATTGGAAACGGATATGGTTGTGGTATTGGATGATTTTACAGATCCCGGTGTCGGCCACAAAAAGGCGGACGAATCTGTTAGTAGAACTATCGATTGGGCCAGGCGGAGTAAGGCCGAATTTGAAAAAATTTGCAAGAAAAAAGGTCTTAAGGGTGATAAGAAACCGTATTTGTTGGGTGTTGTTCAGGGAGGAGAGTTTATGGACCTAAGAGAGAAATGTACCAAAGAGCTTGTTAAGATCGGTTTTGACGGTTTGGGTTGGGGTGGGTGGCCGATAAAAAACGGAAAGATTAATTTTGAGAGTGCGAAAGTTATTTCAAAGTTTTCTCCGAGTAATTATTTACTCTATGGGTTGGGAATTGGTAAACCTGAAGATGTTGTAAATTGTTTCGGATTGGGCTTTTCGATTTTTGATTGTGTGCTTCCGACCCGTGATGGCAGGCATGGCCGCCTTTATTTGTTTAATTCTGATTCAATTGACGAGATCAATATAAACGTAGGGGATTTTTATCACTTTTATGATGCTAAAAAGGAAAAGAATTTGACTGATAATTCAAAAATAAGCAATTATTGCGACTGTATTTTATGTAAAAACTATTCAAGATCATACTTATATCATTTGTTTAAGATAGAAAACCTAATTGCTATGAGACTTTCCTCAATTCACAATTTACGCTTCTACTCTCTATTATTGGATAAATTGAGAAACGCTTAAGCACGGGGGTTGACAAACTATAATATATCCGTTTATACTGGCGCACTCAATTAATTATGGAAGAAAATCAATCCGAGTCGGTGCAAAATCAGAATATGGCCAACGAACCGGCACAAAATCCTTCAGGGAGTGTTTCTTTTCCCGGGGCTCCGACCGCTAAAAAATCTGGTGGAGCAAAAACTCTTCTTATTTTAGGTGCACTTATTCTTGTTGCGATCTTGGGTTTTGCGATTTTCAAGAGTGCCACCAAGAAAGCGGGTACAAGCAGTGAAGCGACTCCGATTGAAGGCCTTAGCGGAGACGGAAATGTCTCTGTTTCAACACCGGCTGCCAGTTCAACACCAAGTGCTGAGGCGCGGAGCGGTGTCAGCATCGAAGTTCAAAATGGAACAGGTATTGCTGGTGAGGCAGCGTACTTACAGACACAGTTAAGTAATCTTGGTTACAGCAATATAAAAGTTGGTAATGCACCCGATCAAAGCGGGACGGTAACTGAAGTTACGTTTGCAAATTCGGTATCTCAGGTGATTGTTGATGAAATTACTCAAAAGTTAAAATCTATTTATCAGAGTGTCACCACAACTACTTCCAGTTCGGCAACAACGGATGTGGTGATTGTTACCGGGCTAAGAACGGGTGCTACAGCACTTCCTTCACCAACTGATACTCCGTCGGCAAGTCCGGAAGCCTCTCCAACCTCAACTCCGTAGTTGGTTGTGCTACAATTTAGTCATGCAGCAGGCAGTGGATTTTTTGCAAAAAAATCTTGATTTATCATTTCTTCACATCTCTTTAACCAACTCGACAATAAAAGTTGGAGCAATAGTCATTTTGATTTTCTTCCTACTTCTTTTGATTGCAAAATTCAGAAGGCACTATATTGATTGGTCTCTTAAAGGTGGAATCTTTGGAATATTTTTTGGTTTTCTTTTGGCGCTTATTATTGAGGGATTCTTGCTCATTGGTGGAAAGACTGCTCTAACGGAAGTTTTGGGTTGGAAAAATGCTCCCGCACCCCTTGCGAATGCGCTTGATGCGGGTAAGGGAAAATTGATTCAGGTATTAGGAATACAGGATCAGATCCCGGTCTCAAACGCACAAGCACCAACAACCTCCCGGGATGTGGTTTCAGTTTATCAGAGTTTGAACCCTGTCGAGGCGGCAAAAGCAAAAAGTCTAATCTGTCAGCCATAATTTGATATACTTCAGGGGTGGAAGATCTTCTAAATCGTTTTGTGAAACTAAAGGAATCTATCGATTACGAAGGCAAAAAGGAAAGAGTCAGGCTTCTTGAAACAGAAGTCTCAAAACCGGATCTTTGGAGTGATGCTGATCGCGCAAGGTCGGTTACCCAAGAACTGGCCGATCTTAAACGTGAGATCGAAAAAATTGATGAATTAGGTGAAACGATTTCTATTCTTAAAGAAATTCCTGACGAGAACGAGGTTGCCAAGGCCGAGAAGGCTTTGAGTAAACTTGAACTTCTTTCTTTTCTTTCCGGAAAATACGATCAAAAGAACGCCTTGATGGCGATACATGCCGGACAGGGTGGGACCGAAGCAATGGATTGGGTAAGTATGCTTTTTAGGATGTATAGCCGTTATGTTGAAACGCGCGGTTGGGGATTAGATGTAATTGATATGACTTCCGGGGAAGAAGCTGGGATTAAAAGTATTACTTTCGAGATTTCGGGAAAGTATGCATACGGTTATTTGAAGAATGAGGCTGGTACTCATAGACTTGTTAGACAATCGCCTTTTAATGCAGATAAACTTCGTCAGACTTCATTTGCGCTTGTTGAGGTTCTTCCGGAACTCGAGGAGGTGGACTTGCCCGAGATTAATATTAAAGATGAGGATTTGTCTTGGCAGTTTGTTCGAAGCGGCGGGCATGGGGGCCAAAACGTAAATAAAGTTTCTACGGCGGTTCGCCTGACTCACATTCCAACGGGAATTGTTGTGACTGCCCAAAGCGAGCGATTTCAGGAACAAAACAGAAAAATTGCTCTAAATTTGCTCCGAAGTAAACTCTGGATTTTGGAAAAGGAGAGGGCGGGAAAGGAAAAGAAGGAACTTAAGGGTGACTATCGCCCCGCTTCTTGGGGAACACAAATCAGAAGCTATGTGCTTCATCCATATAAAATGGTCAAGGATCTTCGTACTGGGGTAGAAACAGGGAAAACTGAAGCTGTACTGGACGGAGAAATAGAAGATTTCATTGACGCAGAGCTTAAAATAAACTAAAGTCTAATTATGGAAACGCAGTTTCAAGCCCCCCAAATGTTAAAGAGTTTTCCAAAGTTTGATGTAAAGCGTATCTCACCCCTTATTATTGGCGCCGTTATTGTGGTTTTATTAGGTTTGGGCACCGGCTGGCTGGTTTCGGGAAAACTTACCGGAGGCTCCAGTGCTAAAGGGGCGCCGGGTGCAAAAGTTACTCAGACGGAAGCCGGAGTTTTGCCAAAGGATTTTAAGGGGGATAATGCTACAGGTACGTTGGCCGAAGGGGGAATCGAAGGTGAGGGGAGGTATCATCTTACAAGTGATGCAGGACCCAGCCACTATGTCTATTTAACTTCAAGTGTGGTTGATTTGGGGAGTTTTGTTGGTAAAAAGGTTCAGGTTTGGGGAAATACTTTGGCTGCAAAGAGCGCTCCGTGGTTAATGGATGTGGTCATGATTAAGGTTGTTCAATAGTGCTTCATGTGATACTCTGGTAGGTAATGAGTGAAGCTTCAAAACACTTGGTTAAATTTAGTGATGTAAGCAAAAAATTTGGTGTAGTTAGCGCTCTTGATAAGGTTTCTTTTGAGATTGGACACGGCGAATTTGTTTTTATAACTGGTCCATCCGGTGCAGGGAAAACAACAATCCTCAAACTTATTTTGGCAGAGCTACTTCCGGATAGTGGAAAGGTAGAGGTTGGTGGAGTAAATACCGGAAATTTAAAAGAATCTGAAACCCCATTGTTTCGCCAGAAGATTGGAGTGGTTTTTCAGGATTTCAAAGTTTTGATGGAACGCACCGTTGCCGAGAACGTGGAGGTAGCCTTGGCGGTAATAGGATTACCTGAAAAAGAATGGAGCGAAAGAGTGAAGCATGTTTTGAAACTGGTCGGTTTAACAAAGCAAACCAATTTATTTCCCGCGCAACTTTCTGGTGGAGAACTTCAAAGGGTCTCGTTAGCCCGCGCATTAGTTGTTAATCCGATGATTTTATTGGCGGATGAACCAACGGGAAATTTGGATTGGGAAACCTCGGATTCGGTGATGGAATTATTTGAAAAGATAAATAAGGAAGGCAAGACCGTGATTATGGCCACACACAACAAGGAAATTGTTAAAAAGCACCAGAAAAGAGTCATTCATATTGTGGGTGGTAAGATTTCCAAAACCTGAAAGGTTTTGGCTTCGGCCCTAAGGCAAATCTTGGCACTAAATTCAATTCATCCCCTCGCGGAAGCTCGGGGTTTTCTTGAAATTATTGTAAAATAGTTAAAGCATGAACATTCATCTAAAAACTGCAACGGATTACATTAAGAGAGCGCCGTTTCAGGCTGCTGCTGCAGTATTTATTTTAACTTTGACTTTTTTTGTCGCGACTCTTGTCTCAATTTTGGTTTATTCTTCTTCAAAAGTTTTAATGTATTTTGAAACACGACCCCAGGTAATTGCATTTCTTAAAGATGACGCGAGCGATACCGACATTGCGGCTTTGCAACATAAACTTGAAGGTGATAGCAGGATTAAAGACGTTAAATATGTAAGCAAAGAAGAGGCTCTTTCCATTTATAAAAATGCAACCAGCGACAACCCGCTTTTGGGAGAGCTTGTTAGTCCTTCAATTTTTCCTGCCTCACTGGAGTTTTCAGTAAAAGATTTAAGTTTTACTCAAAATATAATTGATGAAGTCAAAGGAGAAAAAATTGTTGATTCGGTAGGTTTCACGGCGGCTCTTGGTGGAGAAAACAATCTCAAGGACGTTGTGGGACGCTTAAAGACAATAACAACTTACGTGCGAGTTGGAGGAATTGTATTTACCGGAATTTTAGCATTGGCATCATTCTTTATGCTGCTTATTACAATTACAATGCGAATTGCTACAAGGAAAGAAGAAGTTGAGATTTTGAAGTTAATTGGTGCCACAAAAGGCTTTATAAGTAAGCCGATCTTCTTGGAATCGCTAATTTATGCACTAGTGGGAGTTTTAATTGGTTGGGTTCTGGCATTTATCGCAGTTTTGTATTCCGCGCCGACGATAGTTTCTTATTTTGGAGAAATTCCAGTACTGCCGAAAGATACATTAAGCCTTTTGGAAGTTTTTGGAATTATTTTTGGGCTTGAAGTTGTTTTGGGTTCAATACTGGCCTTTGCCGGAAGCTCTATAGCAATTTCGAGAGTTAAGAAGTTACGATGAAAAATAATGCAAAAAAAATACTTCTTTCAATCTTCATAGTAACACAACTATTTTTCGGGGTTAATCTATTTCGAGGTACAACTTTTGCTATCGACGATCCTTGTTCGTCAAAAAGTGGTCAAGATAAAGTCAGTTGTTATGACAATCAAGTTAATCTACTTAATTCTCAAGCTAAAACCTTGGCTAATCAAATTGCCCAATACGATGCGCAGATAAATCTAACTCAATTAAAGATTTCAGATACGGAAGCAAAAATACAATTGCTCGGAGGTAGGATTGATCAGCTCGAGATCTCTCTTATTAGTTTGACTCAGGCTTTTTCCGCGAGAGCCATCGAAACTTATAAACTTTCAAGGTTTGAGAATAGTTTTGTTTATATTTTGACCGCCTCCGATTTGAGTGAAGCTGTCTCGAGATTTCATTATTTACAGAGGGTCCAGCGGGAAGATACAAATCTCATGGAAAAACTTCAGACAGCTCAAACAGTTTATAAAGGGCAGAAAACTGATCAAGAAACATTACAATCTCAGCTTATATCTCAAAAGGCTCAACTTGATCAACAAAAAGCAGCTAAAGCGAGTCTTTTGGCAGTTACACAAAACAATGAGAGTATTTTTGCGAAATTAAGGGACGAGGCTGCCGCTGAGCTCGCTGCCGTTTCTGGTTTGGGTAAAGAAACTTTTATGAGGGATGTAAACACGGGTGATGTAATTGGTAATATAATATCCTCTGCTTCTGGATGTTCTTCGGGAAGGCATTTGCATTTTGAGGTTCATCAAGGAGATTCGCTGGCTAATCCAAACGATTATTTAAGTCAGACATCGTTTAGTTATTCATACAGCTCTGATCAATATGGATATTTTGGTCAAATTAGCCCTCATGGTTCTTGGCCTTGGCCCATTGAGCAGCCAATAATAATAAATCAAGGGTTTGGTCAGACTGGTTATGGCAAAGATGTTGGTTATCCTGGTGGTGTTCATGCCGGAATAGATATGGACTCAGATTCTTCCACTCAAGTCAAAGCTGTGCATTCCGGGAAGCTTTATGGCGGAGCGATTCAGTGTGGCGGCGCGTTTCCTGGGACTCTGTATTACGCAAAAGTGGATAACGGAGATGGAAATACCGTTTGGTATTTACACATGATTCCCCAGTAGATTCTCTTTCTAATGTTATTATTAAATTGATATAAATTCATAGTTTCTAGTTAATGAATAAGTTTATTTGGTTATTGTTCGCTGCTGTTTTGTTTTTGGTATTTCCTTCACAAGTTTTTGCTCAGGTTGTAATAAATGAAGTCAGCCCATATGGTGAATGGGTTGAGCTTTTTAATACATCCAGTTCCGAAGTTTCAATGTCGGGTTGCATTCTATCAATGGGAAGTGCAACTCAACAAATATCTTTTGTCGAGGGCGATATTATTTTACCGCTGGGATATAGAGTGTTGAAAAAGGATGTCACATCCGCATGGATAGGAAATTGGTTAAACAACTCAGGAGATACTATTTCTTTAAGTTGTACAGGAGAGAGTTTTACCTATGACCAAGATATTAGTGGTTCAAGGACGTTTGGGAGAAGTCCAAATGGAATTGGTAACTTTGTTGTTTTTACTCAAGTAACCGAGGGTTCGGAAAATCCGTCCCCGACTCCAGTTCCAACTTCTTCACCTTCTCCCACCTCCTCACCAAGTCCGGATCCAACTGCACAACCGACTTCTTCACCTTCTCCGACGAAATCCCCTTCTCCAATTCCTACCCCGACCAGAAGTCCATCTCCAAAGCCGAGCTCGACGAAATCTCCAAGCTCAACCCCGCAATCTTCCGGATCGATTTTGGGTAGTGAAGATATTAAAACTCCGACGGCCTCACCTTCTTCCCGAGAGGTTTCGGAGAGTAAATCTCCTGTTTTGGCTTTTACTTTGGTGGGTGCGGGTGTGGTTCTGATGGGATTCTCCGGATATCTTGCCTTCAAAAAACAAAAAGAAACATTGCCTCAAAATACGATATAATTATTGCATGAAAACGAAGATCGTTAATTTTCTTTTTCATTGGCTGCCGGTGATTGTTTGGGCGGCAGTCATATTTAAGATTTCAAATGGTAAGGTTCCACTTGCTTCACCTGTTTATTGGCAGGATTTTGCAGTTAAAAAATTTGCCCATGTTACATTTTTTGGTTTTTTGGCAATTCTGATTTATCGAGCTCTTCGCGGTGAGGGAATGAAAAGAAAAAAGGCTGCAATTTGGGCAGTCGCTTTAACTGCATTTTATGGTGCTACAGATGAGTTTCATCAGCTTTTTACACAAGGTCGGGAGGCTCGTGTGAGAGATGTTGGTTTTGATACAATTGGGGCCGCGCTTGCGATCTATATTGTCTATCAATTTTTTCCAAAATTGCCTGCAAGTATTCGTGAGATCCTAGAAAGGATGGAATTAATTTAATGGCTAAGATATTGGTTACAGGTGGGGCGGGGTATATTGGGTCCTTTATGGTCCGAAAACTCAAAGAAGTTGGGTTTGACCCAGTAATTTTGGACAATCTCTCACAAGGTCACGAAAAAGCAGTTTCCGGGTTTAGACTTGAAAAAATAGATTTGGTTAGCGAAAAAGAAAAAGTTGGTGCGCTTTTCGCAAATGAAAAATTTGACGGGGTAATTCACATGGCTAGCTTCATCCAAATGGGTGAGTCGTATAAAAACCCCGCGAAATATTACAAAAATAACGTCATCGGTTTTATGAACTTGGTAGATTCTATGGTCAAGAATAACGTTCTAAAATTAATTTTATCTTCGACAGCAGGTGTTTACGGAAATCCTAAAACTCTGCCGATAAAAGAGGATGATCCCAAAAATCCATTAAATCCTTATGGCGAAACTAAGTACATTATGGAGAGAATGCTTGAGGATTATGATTCCGCTTATGGCCTAAAGTTTATGAGTATACGTTATTTTAATGCTGCCGGTGCAGCGATGGATGGGAGTATTGGCGAAGACCATCCGGAGGAATCTCATTTAATTCCGAATGTTATTAAAAAAGCTTTGAATAATGAGGAGGTTGAAATTTTTGGTGACGATTACAATACTCCCGATAGAACATGCATCCGTGATTATGTTCATGTTTTGGATTTGGTGGATAATCACACCCTCGCGCTAAATGCTCTCTTTAGTGGAGCTAAGAGTGATTTTTATAATGCAGGATCGGGCAGTGGCTATTCAAATAAACAAATAATAGACGCAATTCAAAAGGAAACTGGATTGGAAGTGAAAGCCAAATTTATATCAAGACGACCGGGGGATGCCGACGAACTTTGGGCATCGATTGATAAAATTAAGTCGGGCTTATCTTGGAATCCAAAATACGATCTTGGGGTAATTGTGAAGTCTGCCTACCTCTGGCACAAAACCCATCCAAAGGGATACAATGGATAGTAATGTCGGTAGTCAAAACCCTGGTTCATTTATTTCTTCCCCACGAATCCAATAATCAAAAGGCCAAAATTTTGCATTCAAGCAGTCTTTGGTTGATAGCGGTTTTTGTTATTTTTTCTCAAATTATTATCTCCGGCGCCTCAAAAGTTTTTCCAAGTGTTTTGGGTTGCGCCTCAAGCATTTCTCCGGAAGAGGTTATAAGGTTAACCAATGAACAAAGACTTCAAAATGGGCTAAATGCCTTATCTGAGAATTCAACACTCTCATCGGCGGCTCAAGCCAAAGGAACAGACATGCTGAATAAGGGGTATTGGGCACATTTTGCTCCCGATGGAACAAGCCCCTGGAGTTTTTTTATTAACTTTGGGTATAGATATACGTTTGCCGGTGAAAATTTGGCCCGCGATTTTTGTTCGGCAAGTGATGCTGTTAATGCCTGGATGAACTCACCTTCGCACAAAGAAAACATTCTCTCACCAAATTACAAGGAAATTGGGATTGGGGTGGTTCAAGGTAATCTGGCCGGTAGTGACTCAACTATAATAGTTCAGTTTTTTGGTGCACGTGCTGGGGAAACTGTAGCCTCAATTCCTGTTGCCAAAGCCCAGACTCTACCCTCACCTTCTCCGGTACCTGTTGCCGCTTTACAGATTCAATCAACGCCACAACCAACGATAGCGGCCACTACTGTTCCGGAGGTGGGTTCAGCTTCAAGTATTTTGGTTTCTCCATTTAAGACCACAAAGGACGTCTCCCTGGCAGTTACAGGCTTACTTCTTGCTGTTCTTTCTATCGATTTGATAATAGTCAGGAGAAGAAGGATAGTAAGGATTGGCGGCAGGACTCTGGCTCACATTGCTTTTCTGGGAATGATTTTGGCAGTAGTATTAATACTAAAAGCTGGCCGTATTATATAAATGAAAAAATTCGCCCGAGATTTGCCACACTTCCTTACACTCTTCGGAATTCTATTTGCCGGATTTATTGGTTTTACTTTATTTTCTTATGATAAAGGTTTTCAGATTGCTGTCGCTATTGCCACAGCTTCCTCTTATGTGATTTGGGGGGTAATGCACCATTTTTTGCATAAAGATCTGCATTTTGAAACGTTTATTGAATATTTGGCAGTTGCAATTTTAGGGCTTACAATTCTCTTTTCACTTGTCATTAGAGGCTAGTTTTTTATATAATCTAGGAACCCAATGAAAAAGATCAGAAAGGCAGTCATCCCCGCAGCGGGTTTTGGTACGCGTTTTCTTCCCCAGACCAAGGCTATGCCCAAAGAAATGCTTCCGATTGTAGATAAACCAGTTATTCAGTATGTAGTCGAAGAGCTCGTTGATGCCGGAATTAGGGACATAATCATTGTTACCGGGTACCATAAGCGTACAATTGAGGATCATTTCGATTATCCAAATTTAGACTTGATCGAAAACTTAAAGAAGGGTGGAGAAAAGAAGAAGCCCCTTTTGGAAGAAGTAGAGAAGATATCCGACTTGGCAAATTTTGTCTACGTCAGGCAAAAAGGACCTTATGGCAACGGAACTCCACTTCTTAATGTGCGCCACTTGGTTGGCGATGAGCCATTTATTTATACATGGAGTGACGATTTTATAATGGCCAAACCCAAGAGTAGGATTAAGCAGCTAATTGAGGCTTACGAAAAATATGAATGTACCTGTTTAGGAAGCATCCGTGCGACCAAGGATGAGGACTATAAGCGTTATGGATTTACGGGTGGAAAAATGATTGAGGATGGGGTTATGGAAGTTGAGACGGTTGTGGAGAAACCCGGTAAAGAAAGCGCACCATCTGACCTTGCTAATGTTTCCGGTTTCTTGTTTACACCCGACATCTTCAGTTATCTAGATGAAGTCTTGGACCAATTAGATGAGGGGGAGGAATTGTATTATAACGATGCGCTTAAGCACATGCTTAAGGATGGAAAGCGGGTTGTTGCGGTAGAGATTAAGGGTGGAAAATACTACGATACAGGAAACAAGCTTGAATATCTCAAGACTGTTGTTGAGTTTGCGCTTGAACACAAAGATTTGAATGGCAAATTCCGCGAATATCTGAAAAGCCTCAGGTTGGATTAAAAATTGCTCCTCAGCCTCAATTAGTCGTATAATTGTGCGAAATGTTTCACAGCCCGACCATGGGAGAGTTGACCCCTGAAGCCATGGTTTCCCAGATTTCCGATTTTGTTGATGAGGAACCCGGGAAGTTTTATCGTGTAGTAATAGGCAGCGATTCACAGGCCAAGAGGGTAAATGGCAAGAATGAGATTGATTTTGTAACCGCGGTGATAGTTCATAGAGAAGGGCATGGCGCCAGGTACTTCTGGAAAAAACGGAAGGAATTCAAAAAGCCTGTCTTGAGGGAAAAGATTTATACGGAAACACTTTTATCTCTGGCGGCGGCGGAGGAATTGGTTCCACTCTTGAGAAAAAAAGTCTCACCTTCAAAATATGATTTTGAAATTCACATTGATGTGGGACCAATGGGGGCTACCCGCGAAATGATAAAGGAGGTCACTGGTATGGTTAGTGGTAATGGATATACCGCTAAGACCAAGCCTGAAAGCTGGGGAGCTTCGACTGTTGCTGACAAGCATACATAACGTATGCTTCGCTTGCAGCGTAATCACACCTGAATGTATAATTTAACTCACACAAAAGTATGAAGCTATTGGTTACGGGCGGGGCAGGTTTCATTGGGGCCAACTTTGTTTATTATTGGTTGGAAAAGCATCCAGGGGATGAAATCAGGGTAATTGATGCGCTAACCTACGCTGGAAATCTTGAAAATCTTCGGCCAATAATCAAAAAGATTAAGTTTTTTGAGGCCGACATCAATGACAGGGCTAAAGTTCACGACGCCATTAAAGGGGTGGATGCCATTGTTCATTTTGCTGCAGAAAGCCATGTCGATAGGAGCATTTTTGACCCTTCCCGTTACTGGCAGACAAATGTTCGGGGAACTGCACTTCTTTTGGACGAGGCAGTGAAACTAAAGGTTCCCAGATTTCATCACATTTCAACGGATGAAGTTTATGGAGAGTTACCACTTAATTCGGACGAGAAGTTTACTGAAAAGACCCCTTATTCACCGAGGCCCGACAATTTATATGCTCTAAGTAAAGCAGAGGCGGATAATGTCGTTTTGGATTTTTCAAAAAAAACTGATATGTTCATCACAATCTCAAATTGTTCAAATAATTACGGACCTTATCAATTTCCTGAAAAATTTATACCGATTGCGGTGACTAATTTAATTGACGGAATTCGTGTACCGCTTCATGGTGATGGACGAAATGTCCGTGATTGGATTCATACATCTGATCATGCTTCCGCAATAGATTTGATTTTGGAAAAAGGCAAAAAAGGGGAAACATATTTAGTTGGTTCAAATAATGATCGCGACAACAAGTATATTGCCGAACGGGTTGTTACTTTATTTGGAAAAGGGCTTGATGAAATAAGACATGTCCCGGACAGGCACTCAAATGACAGAAGGTATGCAATTGACGCAACGAAAATTATTACGGAACTTGGTTGGAAGCCTAAAGTCGGTCGGGAAAATTTTGATGACGGTTTGAAGGAAACCATTAAGTGGTATAGGAATAATCAGGATTGGTGGAGACCGCTTCTTAAAAGACGTGCCATGATTACGGATGATAACCGTGCAATTAGCGCCTTTATCACTTTGGATAGGGAAACAGGTAAAACTAAGTTTATATTTGGTAGATTTGAAGAAAAAGATAAGTCTGAGGTCAAGAAAAGTGATCTAAAAGAACATTTTGTTGAAGAAAATTTGGTTCGTCACGAGATTGTTATGAAAAATTTGAGGGCAAAGAAATGGTATCAGGATAGTTCAAGTATGATTAAGGAGGAGATTGATAAACTTGCCTTAGATCCCTCAACTTTTGGATATGTGGAGGATTTAGCTGCTAGGGCTGATACTCTTGTGGGGGATACAATCCTGAGACTTACTAAAATCGTTCACGCAGAAGAAAAGTTTGGAATTTATGGCATAGCCACTTGGTTTGAGGTCGTTGATAATAAAAAAGAAATGCGCTCCGAGGGGTTCTATTCCTGGGGTTGGGGACCTAAATCCGGGGCCAAGCTCTTAGTTTTAGTCAGGCGAAAGGGGGAAATAACTCACTTTGCGTTTCAAAGAGAACAAAAGTTTCCTGCAGGGGGAGTTATGTATAACCTGGCCGGAGGTTTTCCTCGTCTCAATGAAAGCGTTTTGGATTTCATAATAAGGTCTCTTAAAAGAGATTTGAATCTTGATGTTAGAAATAACGGGGTTACGTTAAATGAAATAATAAGTTTAGGTAGAGTCTCCCCAGACACCGGTATGACGAATAACCATCCAAATTTGTACGCAGTAATTGTTGATTTTGAGGAGAAGAAATATCCGGAAGTCCAGGCTGGAGATAAATTTGAAGAAAATGTCGGAATTGTTCTTTGGCCAGTTGGTGAGATATCGGAGATGGTTAATAAATGTGACGACTCTTACTTTTTAGCAGCAATGGCAAGATTAACTCTGTCCGGGATTTATACGATTAACCTTTCGGAGAATAGCAGAAAAAATGACTGACAAATCATCTAACATTATTAAAACCGGCATTTCCGGTGTTGTTTTAATACAAAGACCAATTCACGGAGATGCTCGCGGATTTGTTCATGAACCTTACAACAAAAAAGAGCTGGAAGAGGCAACTGGTGTAAGCTTTAGTCCCGTACAATGGACACACGCTTATATTAAGCCCGGTGTCATTAAAGCAATTCATACCGAAAATTGGAATAAGTTAATTTATCCGGTAACCGGAATTTTATATGCGCCGATAGTTGATCTTAGACCCGAAAGTTCTACTTTTGGCAAGGTGGAATACGTAACTATCGATAACACTAAGGAAGATACAAAACGTCAGGCATTGTTTTTGCCGTCAGGAGGAATAGGAAATTCCATTTGTGTAATGGGAACGGAGATGATGCATTATTTCTATTTGATCGATGAATATTGGGATGATGCCAAGGCCCGCGGAATTGCTTGGGACGACCCCGACCTGAATATTAAATGGCCGGTAGACAACCCAATTCTTTCAGAACGCGATAAGAAAAATTCTACATTACGCGAAGCTTTCCCTGAAAAATTCAAAAAATGAAGAAAGTCCTAGTTATTGGTTCTTCGGGTTTAGTTGGCTCAAGATTTATTGAGTTGGCAAAGGACAAATTTGATATTATTCCGGTTGATCGGCAGCAAATTGATATAACCGATAAAGAAAGTATCAAGAATTTTTTTTCAGGTGGTGGGTTTGAAGTTGTGGTCAATCTTGCGGCTTATACAGATGTTGCCGGTGCAGAAAAGGAAACAGGTGATCAAAATGGAATTACTTGGAAGTTAAATGTTTTAGCCCCCCGTTATTTAGCTGAAGCCTCTAAGGAGTATAAAAAGTTTTTTATTCATTTTTCGACTGATTTTGTTTTCGAAGGTTTAGAAGATTCAAAGGGTCCATTTGATGAGGATACAATTCTTCCCAATGATAATAAAAATCTTTGCTGGTATGGCTGGACGAAAAATAGAGGTGAGGTCGAAGTTTCAAATGTGGGGACGCCTCACGCAATAGTAAGAATTGCAAACCCGTTTAGGTCGGAGTTTTCCGGTAAGACTGACTTTATCAGAAAGATTTTAGATCTTTATGACCAAAAAAATCTCTTTCCGCTTTTTACAGATCAGATAATTACTCCAATTTTTGTTGATGATATAACCGATCCCCTGACAAAAATTATTGACGATTCTCTTGAAGGAAATTTTCATATAGTAAGCGCCGATACTGGTTCCTATTTTGAAGTTGGTAGTTATGCTTTGGAAAAGGCGCGAGGAGTGAAAGACGTAGCCCAAAAAGCTTCGCTATTGGAATTTTTGAAAACTCCGGAGAGAAATAAAAGACCTGTTTGGGGTGGACTTGCCACCAAGAAAACCCAGGAAAAACTTAATATGAAGTTTAAGGCTTGGCGTGAGATGATTGACGAATTTGCTCTTCAGCTAAAGTCCTGACTTTTCTTTTCTCCACTTTTCGATTTCGGCATGGTTTCCGCCCAGTAGAATTTTCGGAACCTTCCAACCATGGTAATTTTCCGGACGGGTATATTGCGGATATTCAAGATATCCTGGCTCTTTATGGGATTCGTCAACAGCAGACTCATCTTTGCCCAAAACTCCGGGGATGAGTCTAATAATTGAATCAACTAAAACCATTGCTGGAATTTCTCCGCCCGTCAGAACGTAATCGCCGATGGAAATTACCTCATCAACCAAATGTTCGTGAACTCTATGGTCAACACCTTCATAGTGTCCCGCGATCAGAATCAAGTGATTTGTTTTTGCCAATTCCACCGCCTTTTGTTGTGTATATCTGGCCCCCGTAGCATCTAAGAGTATTACTTTTGAATTTTTGGTTTTTAGGTCTTTTAACGCCGCATCAATTATATCTACTCTCAAAATCATTCCCGGCCCTCCGGAGTAGGGCCTGTCGTCAACGTTTTTTCGCTCACCATCCCCCCACTTTCTCAAATCGTGTACATCAATTTTTATTAGATCACGACTTTCAGCCCTTTTAATAATCGAAGCTTGAAAAGGTCCATCAAACATTTCGGGGAATAATGTCAAAATATCTATTTCCAACATCTCCTTGTATTCTACCTTAAGCATGAGTTAAAGTTAACTTGTATGGATAAAGTTGTTATTGTTATGCCTGCGTGGAATGAGGCCGAGAACATCAGGGAAATGATCAAAGTATTGGTAACGGAAGAGTTTCCCAAGATTAAGGCAGACATGAACTTGTTGATTGTTGATAATCACTCCAAAGACGGAACGGACAAAATTGTTGAGGAGGCAGGGAAAATTTACGGCAATGTTCATTTGGTTCAACAAGATAAGCCGGGTCTGGGTTGGGCATATGTTAAAGGTATGCGCTATGCCATGGAGAATCTTCATGCAGATGCAATATTGGAGATGGATGCGGATTTTCAGCATCCGCCCCGGTTTGTTAAACCGATGGTTGATGCATACTTATCCGGTGCCGATTATTGTATTGGTAGCAGATATATTAAGGGTGGTTCGGTACCAAAGGAATGGGCACTATCAAGAAAGGCTGTGAGTTTTTTTGGAAATTTGTTTATTCGAATTGTCCTTCTAAATTTTAAGATTCACGATCTAACGACCGGTTTTCGTTTGAGCCGCGTTAAAGGGTTGCTCGATAAAATAGAACTCGAAAAATTAATGGATTTGGATCGGTTTGCCTATAAAGTTGATCTTCTTTATCAGTCTTTGAAGAACTCCAAAAAAACCGTAGAAGTTCCTTTGGAATTTGCCGCAAGAACTAAAGAAAAATCAAAATTTAACTGGAAAGAGATGATTGCAACATTCACGGTTGCTATAATCTTGGGAATTAAAGATAAACAAAGATTTATAAAGTTTGGGACTGTCGGTTTTTTGGGGTTCGTTGTGAACTATGTATTCATAAGGGTCTTTAGGGGTATGGGTTTTAGTGAAACAATGAACTGGCTTTTAGCAACGGAGCTCGCGATTATAAATAATTATATCCTTAATAATATTTGGACTTTCAGAGAGGTGAAGATTGCCGGAGTCAGGGCAACAATTAGCAAGTTTATACAATTTAATGTTACGAGTGCCGGAGCTCTTTTGATACAGACCGTTTTTGGCCCTCTTTTTGAAAGGATCGTCGGACTTAAATACGACGCTTTAGTGCTCGCTTTTGTGGTTGTATTTATGGTCCTTCCTTATAACTATTTAATGTACAACCTTGTTATTTGGAAAACCTGGAAGCTTCCGTGGGCGAAGGGTGTCTCGCACTAAAGCACAGGTCTAAATTTTGGCCCGTAAACAATAATTCCTCTCTCGTCGCCGTCGTTTCGCAGTTTCCGTGTTACCATTTCAACAGGCATTCCGATTTCAGGTTTTTGGTCACCAAGGTCTGTCAGTTGAGCTGTAACCATTGGTCCTTCTTCAAGTTTTACTAAAGCGACGGTTAGCGGTTTCTGCTCTTCAAAACCGGATGGGGGTTCTTCGATTGTCGTAAATGAATAAACTTCTCCCCTCCCGTTAAAGGTGTACGGTATTTTTGTTTCTCCATGGCAGTTGGGACAAATATCCCGAGGTGGAAAAATTTTATTGTCGCAATGTGGACAGATTTCACCCACGAGCGAATATCTTTGCTGCTTTAGTCTCCAGTGACGTGGAATTTCCATTTGGTACATAGTTAGTCGTATGAGAAGATAAAAACCCATGTTTGGTGAAGTTCGCTTTACTGGACATTCTAAAATTTCGGGTTGATAATAACCGCAGATATGGAAATAAAAATTCATGATTTTCAAATCTCAATTTTGCGCGAGCTTTTATTTAAGCCAAATGCGAGATTTAGAGATTTGAAGAAAGTTGACATTTCCAATGATCACTTTACATTCCATGTTAACCATCTTCTTAAAGAAGGTCTAATAACTAAAAGTAATGGCCTGTATAGACTTAGTGAAAAAGGAAAAGAGTTTGCCAACAGAATGGATACTGATAGTTTGAAAATGGAAAAACAGGCGAAAGTCGGAGTTGCTCTGACTGCAGTAAGAAAGAAAAACGGAAAAAGAGAGATTTTGGTTCACAGACGCCTTAAAGAGCCTTTTTATGGTTGGTATGGCTCTCATTCTGGAAAAATTAAGTGGGGTGAAACACCGCTTGAATGTGCGAAAAGGGAGTTTGGGGAGGAAACTGGATTAACAGGAGACTTTACGCTCAAAGGGATTGTTCATTATCACCATTTTCATAAGAAGGGAAAATTACTTGAGGATAAATATTTCTGGGTTTTTCGGGTGGACGGTGTCGGTGGAAAATTAAAAGCTAAAGTTTTGGAGGGGGAGAATATCTGGATGAAAGAGGAAGAATTTAGAAAATTGAAAAATGTGTTTGCAACTTATGATGAGACGGTTGAAGTTATTGACTCCAAAAAACTTATTTATATCGACAGGGTAAGGTTTGTAGATAGCTACTAAGTTATAAAAACGGCGCCCAATTGCTTATTGGCATCACGTTTTGGGAAATAAAGCTTAAAGAAAAAAGATATATAGGAATAACGATTATAATGAGCGCGAGCTTGAATTCTTTTTTGATTAGAACATCAGCGAACGCTACGTAGAGGAATGGAAATAACGGTAGGGAATATCGCATTAAGTCTCTATGTGCTATGAATAGGGTTAAGAAGAAAAACACGGCCGAGAAAGTTGCTAGTTCATATTCCTGTTTTGCAAAAAGCCGATAGACACCGACCGCTCCTATTAGATAAATAAAGATGACTTCTTCGAGCCAGAAAGTGCCGACCCATGGAGCCGAATAGTTAAAAATCTGGAAAGGAGGGAAGAAAAGATGAATGTTGTCCCCTGAATGGAAGTAGGCAAGAAAGCTTCCTTGTGTGATTTTATAGAATCCAAATACTGCAAGAAGGGCGAGTGGTATCAAAAGTAGGGGATAAGTTCTTTTTAGATCCAGGTTCTCAAGTAATTTATTTCCCGTCACTGCGATTTTTCTACGAATAAAGGGAATTAGTAGGAAGATGAAATAGGAGATGAATAAAAGTATTCCTGGAGATTTTGTTAACTGGGCAACCGCTCCCCAAAGCCCTGCATATAAATATCTTTTTTCTTTGAAGTAATAGATTGAAGCGATGATTGACGCAACAAACAATGGGTCGGCTCCACCAACCGATCGGACAATAAGCCACCTTGCCGGGAAGACTGAAAAGAGTATTGTCAGAAAAAAAGCGTCTTTTTTGTCAACGTATTTTCCTATTAATTTATAGAAGAAGTGGATGGCGAGGATGGAGGAGAGAAGTGTGATAATAAGCATTGCATAAGGATAGTTTGTGACCACACCGACCAGTCTTATTAGAAGGGGAAAAAGGGGGAAGTGGGCCGTGTAGTATTCGGCCGGGAGCGGGAATTGGAAATTTGCCTCAATTGCACTTTTATTGTAAAGCGTTTTTGCGGCGACTAAGTATAGTGGGCCGTCGTAATTGGAAACGATTGTGGCAAGCCCGTTGGTGGGTAGTGGAATGTTCCAAAACGAAGGTAGCCGTAGGAAGAACGGCAGCCAGATTAGGATGGTGGGAACAAGTGATATAAGGGCTACCGCAACCAGATTTTTTATTTTTCCAGCCATATTCCAATATTAGCATGGAGGTTATGCGTATGCTAGACTTGAGGTTGAATCATGAAAATTAAGGAACTTTCCGTCTTTTTACCAACGTACAACGAAGAAGGAATAATTAGTAAAGTTGTCTTGAATACAAAGGATATCCTGCAAAAAATGACGGAAAAGTGGGAGTTAATAATAGTTAACGATGGGAGTAGTGACTCGACTCAAAAAATTGCCATAGATTTATCCAAAAGTGACCCGCGGATTAAGGTTATAAGTCATGAAACAAATTTGGGCTATGGGGCAACCCTCGCAGATGGTTTTTATAATTCAAAATATAATTGGATTGCCTTTACTGATTCCGACGGACAATTCGATTTTTCAGAAATTAATAAATTTTTTGAGAAGCAGGAAGAGGCTGGGGCGGATTTGGTGATTGGTTATTATAAAAAACGACGGGTTTCCAAATTCAAGATATTAACCAGCCGCCTTTGGGAGCTTGCGGTGTTTATTCTTTTTGGATTGAAAGTCCACGATATTGATTGCGGTTTTAAGCTGATTAGAAAAGAGGTAATAGATAAAATTCCAAAGCTTGAAAGCCAGCGGGGAGCATTCATTAGCAGTGAGCTTTTGATTAAAGCAAAGAAAAAAGGATTTAGGTTTGCCGAGGTTCCTGTTACGCATTATCCCCGAACAAAAGGAGCCGGAACCGGAAGAAATATCAATGTGATCATAAAGAGTTTTATTGATCTATTCCGGCTTTGGCGAAAATTAAAATAAACATGAAGAATTATATGTTAAGTATTAAGAATTGGATTAAGAAAAATCCGGTTGAGTTTTATGTTCTTCTGGCAATTCTAGTTGTCGGGGCTTTTTGTCGGCTTTACAAAATTGATGCCTATATGACATTCTTGGGAGATGAAGGTCGTGATGTAATAACTGTCAGGCGTCTTTTGGTGGAAGGTCACCCCCCACTAATTGGCCCGGGGACTTCAATAGGGAATATGTATTTAGGCCCGCTTTATTACTATTTTATGGCTCCCGCCCTTTTAGTCGCCAATTTTTCGCCAGTCGGTCCTGCTATTGAAATTGCTATCTTGGGAATTATTACAATAGTTTTTGTTTGGTGGGTGGGGCGTGAATGGTTTGGTAAAGTGGCGGGAGTTACATCCGCCGCTCTCTACGCGGTAGCTCCGACGATAATTGTTTATTCCAGAAGTTCATGGAACCCGAACATCATGCCTTTCTTTTCGCTTTTAACCATTTATTCTGTCTGGCGCGTTTGGAAGTTTAACCAATTTAAGTGGCTTTTGGTCACCGGCTTTGCGTTTGCCTTTGTATTACAATCCCACTACCTTGGCCTTTTACTTGTTCCAACAATTTTTATATTTTGGTTGTTTGTTCTTTTAAGAGTTTGGAAAGAAAGGCAACAAAGAATTAACCTGATTCGTTATTCTATTTTTGCTTCGATTATATTTTTACTTCTAATGTCGCCACTGTTATTTTTTGATATCAGACATAATTGGATAAATTCCAGAGCAATTTATAAATTTTTTACAGAGAGACAGGCCACAGTTTCAATAAAACCATGGAACGCAATTCCGGTTATCCCAGTTATTTTTGCTCAGATAAGCGACAGCTTAATAAGCGCAAAGAATGTCGTTGTTGGCGTTGTCGTTTCGGTGATTTTGGCCGTCTTTGTTGGTATTTTATTTATCTTCCGAAAGCGTTATTTGCAAAATACAAATTACTATCTCTTGTTTTTATGGCTCGCATTTGCGCTTATCGGTTTAGGGTTATATAAACAACAAATTTATGACCATTATTTCGGATTTATTTTTGCGGCCATGTTTATTCTTCTGGGTGCATGTTTTCAATTTCTTTCATCATATAAAAGGGTAATACCTTTCTTGGGAGTTGTTTTTGCGGGTCTCATCGGTGTAAATGTCTATAATAGCCCTCTGAAATACCCACCAAATTATCAGCTAAAGCGTGCAGAAGATGTGGCTGGGAAAATAGAACAGGAAGCGGGCGGCCGCGAGTTTAATGTGGCTGTAATTGCCGAAAGAAATTATCCGGATGGTTATAAATATTTTCTAATTAAGAACGGTGACAAAGTTATCGATATTGATGCACAAGTCCCGAGTACTATTACAAGCCAACTTTTTGTTGTTTGTGAAAAAGAACAATCAAAATGTAATCCGGTTAACGCACCTCAGGCAGAGGTTGCCAACTTCGGATGGAGTAAAATAGAGAATAGTTGGATAGTTGATGGGGTAACTGTTTATAAATTGATACATACAAAATGAATTACGATTTATCACCAAAAGTATTAGAGGAAATTAAAAAGGCAAAAAGGATTTTACTTAATTGCCATAGAAGTCCGGACCCGGATAGTGTGGGTTCAGCTCTTGCCATGAGAAAAATATTGTTGGGAATGGACAAGGAGGTTGAAATAGTTTGTCCGGATAATGTTTCGGGTGATTCAAAGTTCTTAAAATCATCAGATGTAGTTAAGAAAATTGACTATGATAATTTTGATTTCTCGCCGTACGATTTGTTTATAATTCTTGATTCAGCAGAGTGGAGTCAAGTCCTTGGATTTGGAAAAGAAAAAAAGCCATCGATTAAAAAAATTAATATTGATCATCATTTTACGAATGAAAAGTTTGGAGTAATAAATTTGGTTGATGAGGAAAGGAGTTCAACATCTGAAATTTTATATAAAATTTTTGACGATTGGGGAGTTCTCGTAGATGGGGAGACTGCTGAGGATCTCCTGACGGGAATTATTTATGATACATCTTGCTTAGAACACTCGAGTGCGGATGTGGATACTGCCAAAATTTTTGTGAAATTGATGGAGCTGGGCGCTGATAAAAATAAAATTATCTCCAATATTTTTAGAAATCTTAATTTTGATATGGTTAAAGCGATGACGGAAATAACTAAGAATATGCAAATTGATAAAGAGAATAGGTTTGTTTGGTCGGCTGTCCCATTTGAAGAGATTTCGCAATATCCAGGATCCTTTGGTATTAAAAGTATGGCGGCCGGACTTTACGCGGCTTCGGTTCAGGGTGCGGATTTTGGGATGATAATGGTTGAAGAAAAGAAGAATTTCTTGAATGTAAGTTTTAGAGCCAAGATGGGTTTTGATATCTCAAAGATTGCTAATGAGTTGGGTGGTGGCGGACATAAACAGGCCGGAGCTGCGGTATTGAGGGGTATTCCGTTTGGTGAGGCTACCAAGAAAGTTTTGGCAACCGCCAGAAAGTATGCTCAAAAAACTTCTTAAAGAGATTAAAAACCGTCCATTTGTTTATTCTCTTTTAGCGCTAATTTTAACTGCCGCATTCGCCATCCGTGTTTATAGAATAAACGATCTTCTGGGTTTTTATTATGATCAGGGGCGGGACGCTCTCATCATCTGGGATTTTTTGAATAACCACAAATGGTTTTTGATAGGACCGACCACTGGTTTAGCCGGAATTTTTAGAGGACCTTATTATTACTACTTAATTGCGCCGTTTTACTTTCTTGGTAGAGGAAGTCCTATCTATCCTGATATCTTTTTAATTCTTACATCAATAATTTCTGTTGGGTTTATTTACTACCTTGGCATGAAAATTCAAGGAAGGATTGCGGGGATAATTGCAGCCACTATCGCCTCTTTTTCTTTTTATATTGTTACCGGTTCAAAGTGGTTAAGTAACCCTACCCCAATGCTTGTTCTTTCGATGATCTTGGTTTGGTCGATGTTAAAGGTAACCGAAGGAAAGAAATGGGGTTGGCCGGTAATTTCTTTTTGTATCGGTCTTTCGCTGTTTAATTTCGGAAGTTCAGGAGAACTTTTTTATGTACCCGCCGTCATAACCTTTGCAATTTGGCAAAGAAAAAATTTACCGGATCTTAAAAATCTTATTTTATCAATTTTTCTTTTTGCAGTAACTTTCGCTCCGCTTGTATTTTTTGATTTCAAACACGGGCATATTTTGGCCAACAATTTTTACCAAACATTTGTCACCGAAAAGAGTTTTTCGGTATCCATCAAATCGTTATTTTTAGACCGGACTAATTTTTATTACAACGTTTTTACCAAACTGATTTTTGACTTCCGCGGAACTTTAGAAAAGATTGTTTTGGGAATAGCGGCGCTTTGGTTTTTAATTAACTTACCCAAATATATCAAAAACAAAGGCTACGTTATTTTAATTCTTCTTTTGATTTCTCCTGTTATCGGACTTTATTTTTTCCAGGGCAACGAAGGTGTTTTATACGATTATTATATGACTGGGTATTATCTAATCTTTGTTCTTCTTCTCTCGCTTGTCTTGGGTGATATCTGGAGGTTTAAGATCGGTAAATTATTTGTTCTTTATTTTCTTTACCTTTTTCTTTTTGCCAACCTGTCGATTATTTTGCCAAGATTAAAAACAACGAGCTCATCCGAATCAATTTTATTTTTCGATCAAAAACAGGCGATAGACTGGATATATAAAGATGCAGGTGAAAGAAGTTTTAATGTGGATGTTTATGTACCTCCGGTTATCCCCTATGCGTACAACTATTTATTTCAATGGCTGGGGACTTATAAATATCATAAACTTCCCGATTCGAATCGGGCCGTTCTCTTATATACCTTATATGAAGTTGACCCGCCGCATCCGGAGCGTTTGAACGCCTGGCTCGATAGACAAAAAGGGATTGGGCACGTGATCAAGGAAGAAAAATTTGGTGGTATAACTGTTCAGGAAAGGATCAGAATTAAATGAAGCTTATAAAATTTTTCAAGAAAAACTGGATTCTGATTTTGATAATTGCCATTGGCCTTTTCCTGCGTCTTTATAGAGTTGTTCCTCGCTTTACATACTCGCATGATCAAGATCTCATTGGTTGGTTCGTACGTGACGTTCTAAGCGGTCATTTGAGGCTTATTGGACAAGAAACAAGCGTTCCCGGAGTTTTTATTGGTTCTGTGTTTTACTACCTTATTGTTCCTTTCTATTTAATTTTTGGGATGAATCCAATCGGCGGGATTGCGCTTGTAACATTCTTGTCGGTTTTGACAATAGTAAGTATTTATTTTGTTTTTTCGAGAATTTTTGATAATAAAATCGGTTTGATCGGGGCTTTTTTGTATTCCGTGTCTTATTACTTCGTGCTTAACAATCAGGAGGTTGTTCCAACAATGCCGGTTTCGTTGTGGGGTATTTGGTATCTTTATTCCCTTTATTTGATTATTAAAAATAAAAAGCTGGGATACATTCTTTCCTTTGGACTTATTGGGTTTATTTGGAATATAAACTTTGCCCTGGCAATTCCTTCAGTTGCGATCCCTGTTGCTATTGTGTTGTCAAAGAGAAAAATTAATTTTAAGTGGGTTTTAACTGGTTTGGTTGTTTTTTTTATTGTTGCTTTACCCTTTTTATTTTTTGAGACACGGCACGGATTTCAGCAGAGTCGGGCAATAACCTTGGCGATTGAAGGAAAAAATCTAAACAACGCCGGTCTTAATAACACCTTTTCCGATCAATTTTGGAAAGTTGCTGATATTGTCTATAAAAACACAACCCGGATTTTTATAAGAAAGACACCACTGGTTCCTGATACTCTGCCGTTTTTTGTTCTTACATTTGTAACTTTTTTTGCGTTCCTTAAAAATAGAGGATATTGGAAAATTGGAGCTGTAATTGGTGTGTGGACTCTGGCTTACGTTTTGTTTTTTACTTTTAGCAAAATTTCCCTTTCCGAATATTACTTTAACGGGTTAAATATTGTTTGGTTGACCTCAACTGCACTTTCAATTAACTTCATTTACAATCTCAAAGGGCTAAAGTGGTTAGTATTTGTTGCTCTGGCGCTTTTCCTGGGAGTGAGTTTTTATAGGCTTTTTACCTATGCAGAAAACGGGAATGGATATGTAGAAAGGAAAGCCCTAATTGATTTTATTAAAAAGGATTCTTTGGAAAGGCGTTTCGATTGTGTTTCAATTTCTTACATAACGGATCCAGGATATGATCTGGGTTACAGGTATCTAATTTGGTTAGATAAACTTAAACTCAAACACCCACAAAAAGATATTCCAGTTTATACGGTTGCTTTTCCACTATCTAAAGTTGGAAGAACGGATGTGAATTTCGGGGTTTTGGGTTTGGTTTTGCCGGATTATAAACGCTATACTGAAGACCGGATAAGTAAAAGTTGTCAGGGTGAGGATACAAACTTAACCGATCCTATGATTTTGTTTACTACAAAGCAATGAAAAATGTTTATTTATCGGTAGTAATTCCTGCGTACAACGAAGAGTACAATCTTCGGACTGGAGTGTTGGATTTGGTTAGTGACTATTTGAAGAAACAAAAATACTCTTGGGAAGTTTTGTTCGTTGATGACGGAAGTAGTGATGCGACCGCAAAAATTGCCGACGATTTTTCCAAAAATCACAAAAACTTTTTTGTTTTGAAAGAACCACATAGAGGTAAAGGTGGAACGGTTATTGCCGGAATGCTTAGAGCCAAGGGGGATGTTATTCTTTTTACGGATACAGATCAAGCAACTCCGATCGATCAGGTGGAGAAATTCTTGCCTAAATTTGAAGAAGGGTATGATATTGTAATCGGATCCCGTTCCGGTAGAAAAGGAGCACCTCTTTTACGAAAACTCATGGCTTATGGCTTTGCTTTTTTAAGAACAATAATTTTGCGCCTTCCCTATAAAGACACCCAGTGTGGATTTAAGGCTTTTAGGAATGAAGCCTCGAGAGAAATTTTTAAGAGGATGAAAGTTTTTTCCGAGAAAGGACAAGGAAAAGGGGCCGGAGTTACTGCGGGATTTGATTTGGAAGTTTTGTATTTGGCCAGAAAACTAAAATATAAAGTTGCAGAAGTTCCCGTTACTTGGAACCATAAAGAAAGTGAAAGAATAAACGCAATCCGCGACTCTTGGGAAGGCCTTCGCGACCTCCTCCGTGTTCGCATTAATGCACTTCAAGGAAAATATAAAGTCTAAAGTGGTGAGTGTGATTTGAATCCATTTTACGTTTCTGAAATTTAGGGCTCAAAAATGGTAGAATTGCGCCAAGATGGCAAACGAAGAATATTTACGCAATTTTCGCCCCGATCTTCTTTCGGGAAATATTGATCAGATGTTGGCAGACAATAGGCCTCAGGACAAAAATACTCTAGTTGAATATCTTGGGCAAGCACTTGAAAATTTGAAAACAATCCCAGGCCCCAACTTAGGTTTTAGGAGAGAACATGCGGATGATTGGATTGGCTGGTGGGTGAGATTTCTGGGAAATAAAAAGAATGAGGATCGAGGTCTTTTGGTTCCATTTGAGAAAATAAAAAGTAATCTAGTTGATGGAGGAAAGTACGGCGTTTTATTTGCTGGCGGTTTTGAGGGACATGGGGGACATAGATTTGCAGCGAATTGGATGAGAAGTTTTGTTTCCCCAATCCTTCTTCTTGAACGCGATTGGTATGTTGATTCTAAAGAAAGAGGTGGTCCATATTTAGATTTGCGGGCAAGAGTCTCTATGTGGTCGTATTATGATCCGAATGTTTTAGTCAGTGTCTTGCCGGAAAAACCCGAGGGGGTAGACGCAAGCGTTCATTATAAAAATTTATTTGATCAAACCGGAGCGGATTATTGTTTCGCCTCTGAATCTGACAAACTATACCAGCAAAAAATTGCCAGAGGCAAACCTGCGCCGTTTTTACTAATTCCTGCTCAATACATTCAGAGAACGACCGATAAGGTTCAAAAACTAGCCGAAGAGATAGACTTTGAAAGATTGATGGAATTGATTAATACAACAGACCACGTTAAAAAGCTTATGTCTGATCGAGAAAACGAGATTTGACGTTTTCGAAATTTGGAGTGCTATAATTTTCTTGGTGAATAAAAAATTGACTCTTTATATTATTGTGAATATTCTTTTGATTGTGGTTGTGGCGTTATTAGTCTTCGTTGGTTGGCCTATGCTCAGGGACTTCAGAGCGAGAAAATGCCTTTCTGTTGTTCAAAATAATTTTGACTTGGAACGGAGAAATGTTTTTCAAAAATATTGCCAATCTGATAGTTACTGTATGCCTAATGATAGGGTTAAATTTGACACACTTCAGGATGAACTACATAAGCTAAGTAGCGATAATTTGCAAAAGCAAACAAATTGTGAAAAATGAGCTTGATGTTTGTGAGACTTTGGATAGGGTTGCACCGTGTTATTATTGTATAATGGGTTGTCATGGTCGATAAAAAAGCCTTATTTAATGATATTTATGCCAACCTACCGCTTCCGAGTAGAAATGAAATAGTGGTTGTCGTTGACGGTGAACCGATGACGTGGAATGTTTTAAGGTTGGAAGTAGAGGCTGATACAGAAAAAGGTAAAAAGGCGCTAGAAATTTTAGAGCAACTTGGTATCTTGAAAAAGGAAAATGGACAATAATTCTCAAGCGACTAAAACGGAGGAAGATAAATTCGAGTTTTCTGAAGAGTTGAAACAACTAGTGGTTGAGAGAATAAAATCGATTCCCTCAAATCTACAGATATCGGTTGGTGGTAGTGAGTATACAAAAGAAGAAATAATGAGTCATGTTCAAAAAGGTGATGATGTTGGGAAACAGATGGCGGAGATACAGCTTCAGTTTCTGAAAGAGTTAACTAGCGGAAAAATCTTTCAGGATGAATAAAACCCTTTTAGTTACGCGGCCCAATCACGACTCTACAACTGATTATTTGTATTACTGGAGTAAACCAGTTTTGGATATAGCAGTCAAACATGATTTCAAAGTCTTGGATCTTGAAAGTAAAAAAGCTAATAGAAAATATTTTGAGAGTTACTTAAGATCAAATGATCCTGGGTTTATTTTTCTAAATGGCCACGGTTCAGAAGACGTAATTGCCGGATATAATGATGAGGTTTTGTTAGATGACCAGAGTATAATTTCTAAAAAATTAGATGGTAAAGTTCTTTATTCCAGGAGTTGTAGAAGTGCAGTATTTTTTGGCAAAAAGGTGGTTACACATGGCGGAGCGAAAGCATTTATTGGTTATTCGCGAGATTTTGTTTTCTTAATTGATACAGATTATATTACGAGACCCTACTTGGATCCGATAGCAAGAATGTTTTTGGAGCCGTCAAACCTTGTAGCCACGACTTTAATAAAGGGACACTCGGTTGCGGATGCCGATAAAAGATCGAGATTTGAAATGAGAAAAGCCCTCTTTAGATCGTTATCAAGTGCGGCCTCTGAATCAGAAAGTAGGTCGGCTCCTTTTCTATTTTCAAATATTGCTTCACAAACTATCTATGGAGATACATCCGCAACTCTTTGATTTATTGCTTCAAAAATTGGTTCGGGTTAGAATTGAGATGTGAGAAAATTCGTCAGAGTTAATTGGATTTATATTTTGGTGGGGTTAGGGATTGTTCTTCTTTATTTTGTCCGTCTTTATCATTTAACAATCTTGCCCGTTTTTGCAGATGAGGCAATTTATATCCGCTGGAGTCAAATAATGTCGGCGGAATCAACTCTACGATTTTTGCCTCTTTCTGACGGGAAACAACCTCTTTTTATGTGGATTTTAATGTTTTATGTCAGACGAATGAGCGATCCTTTAGTTGCGGGGCGCCTCCTTTCGGTTGCTTCTGGGTTTGGAACAATGATCGGAGTTTTTGCAGTATCCTATTTGCTTTTCAAAAATAAAATTGCATCCCTAATTGCTTCTCTAATTTATGTTTTATCTCCATTTTCTTTCTTTTTTGACAGGTTAAGCCTGGTTGATTCGTTTCTTGCAATGTTCGGAGTCTGGACTTTATTTTTTGCAATTTTAACTGCAAAAACAAAAAGACTTGATTTTGCAATGATAACGGGTTTTGCTTTAGGGGGTGCGCTTTTGACTAAAACTCCAGCACTTTTTATGTCGCTTCTTGTCCCAACCGTTTGGATTTTGTCCGACTGCCCAAAAGACAAAAAGAAACTTTTATCACATTTATTTCATCTTTCCATCCTTTTAATTCCGACATATTTAATTGCTTACGGACTTTATAATATTTTGCGGCTTGGCCCGAATTTTAATTTAATTTCAAGCAGGAATGAGGACTACGTCTTTCCGATTAGTCACCTATGGCTCAATCCCAAAGATCCTTTTATTTTTCATATTGAAGAAATTTTTAAGGACTGGTTTATCAAAATGGGGCCTTGGCCGATTTTGTTTATTTGGTTACTTGGATATCTTGCCGGACTCAAAAAATATTGGAAAGAACTGTTACTTTTGACTGCCTGGTTTTTATTTCCGGTCTTGGTTCAAAGTGAATATGCAAAAGTTTTTACCGTCCGTTATATTCTTTATACACTTCCTCCAGTTTTTATAATTTCGGGGCTAGGATCTTTGAATAAGAATAGATATATAAAAATCTTATATTATGTTTTCTTGGTTATTTTTGCCGGAACCGCGATCTTTTTTGATTGCAGATTGTTAACAAATCCCGATAAAGCCAATTTACCAAGCAGCGAGCGAAGTGGGTATTTGGAAGAATGGACGGCGGGGACGGGGATCTACGAAGTGGCTAGTTTTATTAAGAACGAGCATATAGCCAATCCGAATGAAAAAATAGTTGTCGGGACAGAAGGATACTTTGGAACTTTGCCTGATGGACTTCAAATATATTTGAATAACATCCCCAATGTTACCGTTATAGGAACGGGTTTGGACTTTAACGACGTACCAAACGAACTCAAGGTTTCCTTTAATTCTGGCACAAAAACTTATTTGGTTGTGAATAGTTCAAGGTTAAAAATTAAACCTGGGGATTTTAGCTCAAAAGGTCTGAAAGTTGTTGCAACTTATAAAAAAGCTGACAGGCGTGAGAAAGATACCCATGAGTATAAATGGTATGGACCATTTGACACTTTCTACTTTTTTGAAATAGAATCTCCTTCAAAGCTCGGCATTTAGCCTCGTTTTGAGGGCTAACGCCAGATTATATGAATAATTCTGAAATTAGTTCATAATTAAACCTACCGAAAAATGAAATTTTTGAAGAAAATTGTTTCAAGTTCTAATTTTTGGCCACTTCTAATAGTTTTGATTTCGGCGATTTTAGCCGGAAGAACATTCTTAACACCCGGATACTTCAACATGCACGATGACTTGCAAATGATGCGCCAGCTAGAAATGGAAAAATGTTTTTTGGATGGACAAATCCCATGCCGCTGGGTTCCGGATATGGGTTATGGATTCGGTTTTCCTCTTTTTAATTACTATCCGCCACTTCCGTATTTAGTTGGTGAACTTTTTAGAATTGCTCATTTTTCTTTTGTTGATACGGCAAAAATTTTATTCTTGCTGGCTTTTATGGCATCGGGATTAACAATGTACTACCTTGCAAAAGAATTTTTTGGAAAATGGGGTGGTGTGGTTTCATCAGTTTTTTATGTTTGGGCTCCGTATCATTCGGTCGATGCTTACGTTAGGGGAGCGATGAACGAAAGTTGGGCGTTAATATGGTTCCCATTAATACTTCTGACTTCATATAAATTGATAGTTCAAAAGAGTAAAACTACGAGATGGATTATTGCCCTTGGTCTTTCTTGGACCGGACTTCTTTTATCTCACAATTTGATGGTTCTTATTTTTACGCCGGTTTTTGCCGGCTGGTGTCTTCTTTTCTGGTTGAAGGCTAAAGGATGGAAAAAGATTTGGGAGTTACTTAAAGCAGGACTACTTGCTGCAGGATTGTCTGCCTTCTTCAAGTTACCCGCAGCCTTCGAGCAAAAGTATGTACACGTTGATACTCTGGTCAAGGGTTATTACGAATATATTGCCCACTTTGCAACAATTAACCAGCTTTTATTTTCCAGATTTTGGGGATATGGGCCTTCGGTTTGGGGTATAAATGATGGAATGTCGTTTCAAATAGGTCATATTCATTGGATACTTTCAATTCTGATAGGAATTGTCGTTGTCGCAATGTTTTTAGGTAAGAATAAATCTAAACTGAGTAGGCAAACACTTTTTACAATACTCTACATTTTTCTTGCCGGCTGGTTTGCGGCTTTTATGGCTCATGAGAAATCAACTTTTATCTGGAAGCTTTTTAGCCCTCTTGCCTTCGTTCAGTTTCCTTGGAGATTTTTAACAATAGTTATTCTTTGTTTTTCATTTATTGCAGGATCGGTTGTTATACTTTTTCCAAACAAGATAATTAAATTTATTGCCCCCATTGTCTTGGTTGGGTTGATTGTTTGGAATTGGAATTATTTTTTGCCACAGGGAGGCAAGATGGGACCGCTAACCGATACACAGAAATTTAGTGGCGCAGCTTGGGATTTGCAACGCACCGCCGGAATTTTTGACTACTTGCCGCAAGCGGCCCGAGAAAATCCCAAAGAGGGACAAAAATTATTAGCAGAATTCATGACTGGTAAGGGAAGTGTCGAAAGTCCGAAAGAGGGGACTAACTGGGCGAGTTTTAATATAAATGCAGATTCAGCTTCAACTATTAGGGTCGGTATTTTTCAATACCCGGTTTGGAAAACCTATATTGACGGTAAGGAGGTCAAAAATTATGTACCCGAAAGCGAAGCGTGGGGAAGGATGTATATAGATGTGGCGGCCGGTCGGCACATTATTACTTTGAGGCTGTATAATACACCACTACGGAGTGTTGCCAATATCATTTCTCTCTTAACGTGGATTAGTCTTCTTGCCTTCGCAATGCGTAGGCTCCGCATGGTACAATTTAGGCGTGGATGAGTTAAATCAGGAACATCTTGATCCCGGAAGTGAAATTTCTCTTGAAACTGTGAAGGAAAGATCGGTACGTGGGGTGGTTGTTCTAACTGGCCGGACATTTATTCTTCAGGTTATAGGTCTTGTTGCCCAGCTTTTTTTATTCGCATATCTTGGTAAGTATGAATTTGGTGTTTTTGCAATTGTATCGGCAATTATCAATTTTTTGGTTTATTTTTCTGATATTGGTTTGGCGGCCGCTTTAATACAAAAGAAAGAAAAACCCACCGAGACGGACTTGAGGACAACTTTCACTGTTCAACAAATTTTGGTCTTGGCGATAATTGCGGTTGTTTTTATTTTGGCACCATTTTTTAGCCAAAAATATGGTCTTCATGCAGATGGACGGGTATTGCTTTATGTTTTGAGTTTTTCACTTTTATTCTCATCCCTTAAAAGTATTCCATCGGTGCTTTTGGAGAGGAAACTTGAATTTGTGAAACTTGTTTTTCCACAAATCTTGGAGCAGCTGGTATACAACCTTACACTTGTGGTTTTTGCGATGAAGGGTTTTGGAATATCGAGCTTTTCAATCGCAATTGCGCTTCGAAGCATCGTCGGTTTGGTTGCAATTTACATCTTGCAGCCATGGGTTCCGGGATTGGCGTTTTCCAGAAAAACCTTATCCGGTCTATTCAAGTTTGGGATCCCTTATCAGGTGAACACCTTACTTGCCACATTCAAAGACGATGGTATGACCCTGATCTTGGGCGGAATTTTAGGTCCAGCTGGGATTGGCATACTTTCTTTCGCCCAAAAAATTGCGCGTTATCCTTTAACATTTTTTATGGATACCGTAACACGCGTAACTTTTCCTGCCTTTTCAAGAATGCAGGATAAAGGTGAAGATTTAGCACGAAGCGTAACCCGATCGATATTTTTTATTTGCTTTTTAGTTTTTCCAAGCTTAGTGGGAATTGCAATCTTGACTCCGGTTTTGGTCAATGTTATTCCGCGATATGGTCAATGGAATCCGGCAATAATCCCCGTTGTTTTTATTTCGATCAATTTTATCTTTGCTGCGGCAACAACCCAGCTTACAAATCTTCTTAATGCAATCGGAAAGATAAAAATTACTTTTTATTTAATGATTATGTGGACCGTCCTTACATGGCTAATAATTCCGATTTCATCGGTAAAATTTGGAGTTAATGGAGCCGCAGCCGGGTATGCTTTGGTTGGGGCCTCATCTGTTATTGCAATTGCAATCGCAAAACGTTTTGTTAATTTTTCAATAACGGATTCTATTATTAAGCCGGCCTTGGGGGCTCTACTCATGGGGGTTATGCTTTTGATAATGAGAAGGGTCCTCCCCGAAAGTGTTTATTCGTTAGAAGTTTTAGTTGTAATCGGTATTGTTGCCTACGCGGTTTTGATGATTGCAATGATGGGAGTCAGTTTAATAGAGGATGCTAAAAGAAGCTTCAAAACAATTTTGGGAAAGAGTTGAACTTTGGTCTTTGATCATAACCGGATCTATTGTCTGGTCGTTGACAATGGTCAAAAGTGGTTTGATCTATTCTTTCGGGATGGGTTTTTGGGGGGCAAATGGACATGACGCAATTTGGCACATTGCGCTGGCCGAGAGTTTGGGTAGGTGGTCGCTAACAATGCCGGTGTTTACTGGTAGTTCCTTGCAAAATTATCATATTGGTTTTGATTTGCTTTTAACGCTATTAAATAAAATTACCGCTATACCAGTTGTTAATATTTATTTTCAGATTTTGCCACCGATTTTTGCTTTTTTTATTGGTTATTTAAGTTACATTTTTGTTTTAGACTGGACGAGGTCCGAAAAGGCGAGCCTCTGGGCGGTTTTCTTCGTTTATTTTGGAGGTAGTTTCGGTTATCTGATTGGTAGAGGTGAATCGACATTTTGGTCCCAGCAGGCGATATCGACGCTTATTAATCCACCGTTTGCACTATCTCTGATCTTTATTCTTTCTGGATTGATTTTTCTTCAAAGACGAAAACTTGTCTTGGCGGCGATTTTTTTTGGAATTTTGATTGAAGTAAAAGCATATGCGGGAATTTTATCTTTAGGAGCACTTTTTGTCAGCGGGATCTATCAATTAATTAAACAAAAAAAGTTCGATCATCTTTTAGTTTTTTTTGGATCACTTGCTATCTCGCTAACGATTTATCTACCACTTAATAAATCTTCAGTCGGACTAGTCGTCTGGCAGCCATTTTGGTTTTTGGAAACAATGATGGGTTTAACTGATAGAGTGGGCTGGCTTAAGTTTTATTCAGCAATGACGACCTATAAAGCCGGTCATGTATGGGTTAAGGAAATACTTGCCTACTCTCTTGCCTTTGCTATCTTTTGGGTGGGAAATATGGGAACTAGGATTCTTAAAGAAGCTGAGATTTTTAGGTGGATTAAAAATCTTAAGAATCTTAGCTGGATTGAAGTTTTTGTTGCCTCGGTAATTATCGCCGGTGGGGCAATCCCGATGTTTTTTTTACAAAAGGGCACACCGTGGAACACAATTCAATTTTTCTATTATTCTCTATTCTTTTCGGCGATTCTAGCTGGGGTTGCGGCCTCGAGGATTAGGAACAGGTTGGTCGCAACGTTAATAGTACTGGCCACCATTCCAATCACAATTTTTACTTTGAAGGATGTCTATTTGCCGTCTCGACCTCCGGCAAAATTAGATGGTGAAGAACTTTCCGCACTGAATTTTTTGAGAAAACAACCTGACGGAATTGTCTTAACATATCCATTTGATGAGACGAAGGCAAAGGAGGCAGAGGGTAGTCCTCCGAGACCGCTGTATTTATACGCGTCAACGGCTTACGTTTCCGCCATAAGTAGTCATCCAACATTTTTGGAAGATGAGATCAATTTAGATATAACTGGTTATAACTGGAGGGAGAGAAAGTCTGAAGTCGAGAACTGGTATAAAGAAAAAGATCAAGCGAAGGCAAGGGAATTTTTGAAGGAAAACCATATAAAATATGTCTATTGGTTAAAAGGCCAAAGAGCATTCTTTGGTGAGGGACAGCTGGGATTAATTAAAATCTTTGAAAATAAAGAAGTGGATATTTTCATGGTAGAATCATAAATATGGCGAAGCTATCGGTAGTTATTAATGCTCAGAATGTGGAACCTGACTTATTACGCGCGATTGCCTCAATTAAAAATCTTGCTGACGAAATTGTAGTGATTGATCAAGGCTCAACTGATAAAACGGGAGAGGTTGCAAAAAACTTGGGCGCAAAAGTTTTTAAGTATAAAAGTGTGCGTTATGTTGAACTGGCCAGAAACTTTGCTATTGGGAAAGCAGCTGGGGATTGGATTTTAGTTTTGGACCCCGATGAAGAGATTACCAGTGCGCTTTCCAAAAAAATTAAGGAAATTTTGAAAAGTCCAAAAGCTGATTTTTACCGAATCCCTAGGAAAAATATAATTTTTGGCAAGTGGATTAATCACACCCTTTGGTGGCCGGATTATCAAACAAGACTTTTTAAGAAAGGAAAAGTCAGTTGGTCTGAAGTTATTCATTCCGTCCCGATGGTTACCGGAGTTGGTTTTGACATTCCGACAAAAGAAGATCTGGCGATACTTCATCATAATTATGATTCTATTGAGCAATACCTCGAAAAATTGAATAGATATACTTCTGTTCAGGCGGATCTACTGGCAAGGGGTGATTATAAATTTGGTTGGCAGGACTTTATTAATAAACCGATGAGAGAGTTTATTAACCGATATTTCACCGGAGAGGGGTATAAAGATGGACTTCACGGTTTTTCGCTTTCTCTTTTGCAAGCTTTTTCTGAACTCATTACGTATGTAAAGCTCTGGCAAAAAAATAAATTTAAGGAGGAGAATATTGGTTTAACGGAGGTTGTCGTTGAAATTGGCAAAAAGGAAAAAGAATTTCGTTTTTGGCAAAACGACGCCCTTTATAAAGAAACAAAAAATATTTCTTACCGGATTAAGAAGAAGTTTGGCCTCTAGTCTATGTTCAAAAAAACTCCTAGCGTATCAATAATAATTTTAACTACAAATGCTCTTGCAATGACAAAAGAACAACTGGTTGATGTTGCCAAACTGGATGTAAGAAGTGTTGATGTTGAATGCCTTGTTGTTGATAACGGCAGTCACGATGGAACAGAACGGGCGATTAAAAATTACAAATTGCCAAATATGAAATATAAGTTTATTCAGAGTGGGGCAAACCTCGGTTTTGCCGGTGGAAATAATATTGGAATTAAGGACGCATTACGAAGGGGAATTGATTACATAATTTTAATGAATAACGATTTAATTTTACCGAAAGATATCATTGTAAAACTTGTTGATTATATGGAAGGCAGTCCCGACGTCGGTGTTGCATCCCCCAAAATGTATTTTGCTAAAGGATATGAATTTCACAAAGATAAGTATAAAGAATCAGAAAAAGGGAAAGTCATATGGTATGCCGGGGGGATAATTGATAGGAAGAATGTTTATTCAGTTCACCGGGGTGTTGATGAAGTAGATCACGGACAATATGACGAAACCATCGAAACGGATTTTGCGAACGGGGCGGTGGTGATAATTCGTAGCGAAGTTTTCAAGAAAATTGGTCTCCTTGATAGCTCTTTCTTTTTGTATTGGGAGGATGCCGATTTTAGCGAACGGGCAAAACGGGCTGGCTTCAAGGTAATGTATTTTCCGGGTACGTGGATGTGGCATAAAGTTTCTGCCTCCACCGGTGGAAGCGGTAGTCCGACTAACGATTACTTTTTAACCAGAAATAGGTTTTACTATGCGATTAGATATTCTCCCTTTCGGACAAAACTCGCGGTTTTAAGGGATACTATCCGACTTATTTTTGCCGGCAGAACTTGGCAGAAATGGGGAGCAATTGATGCACTTTTGTGTAGAAAGGGAATGGGTCAGTGGGCAAAAAGGTGAAGATCTCGGTAGTAATTTTAATTGGAGGAAATTATGACAAAAACCTTCTGAAGAAGTGTTTAGATTCGGTTTCGTGGTGTGACGAGGTGATAAAAGTCGAAACAAAGAACATTAAAGGCGGATTTGCGGAGTGGAGGAATGCGGGAGCAAAAATGGCCGGCGGTGACTGGCTTTTATATGTTGATACAGACGAAGAAATTACCCCCGAACTTAAAAGTAGGATTTTGCAGGTAATAAGCTCTGATGAATTTTCCGGATACGCGATTCCCAGGCGGAATATTTTTCTTGGTCATGAAATGCGTTGGGGAGGCTGGTGGCCCGATTATGTATTGAGATTGATAAAGAAAGATAAACTTAAAGGTTGGTACGGGGAACTTCATGAACAGCCGAAAATTGTAGGGGAGATTTGTCATCTCAATGAACCCTTAATTCATAGAAGCCATAGGAGTTTGACTGAGATGGTTGATAAAACTAATGTGTGGAGCGAGGTTGAGGCGAAACTTTTATATGATGCCCACCATCCGAAGATGAATTTTTTGCGTTTTGCATCAGCTGCCGTGAGAGAATTTTGGTATAGAGGAGTAATGCATTTGGGATTTTTGGACGGAAAAGTTGGAGTTATAGAAACAATTTATCAAGTTTATTCCCGCTTGATAACATATGCTAAGCTTTGGGAATTACAAATACGAAATGCGGGCGGCAATTCATAATCCATATTTAGATACTCTCGGAGGCGGAGAACGTTATACTTTGGGTATCGCCCGCGTTCTTTTGGCACACGGTTTCAAAGTTGATTTGGAGTGGAATAGTAGCGGGATATTACAGAAGTTGGGTGACAGGTTTGGTTTGAAATTAAATAATGTTAATGTGATTAATGACATAAAACGGGGAGATGGTTACGATCTCTGCTTCTGGGTATCTGACGGATCAATACCGGTACTTAAGGGAAGGCGCAACATTCTACATTTTCAAGTTCCGTTTCATGATGTTAATGGTAAATCTCTCATTAATCGGATGAAACTTTTTAGAATAAATAAGATAGTTTGTAACTCGCGTTTTACTAAAAATGTTATTGATAAAGAGTTTGGAGTTGAGAGTGTGGTAGTTTATCCTCCGGTTGATATTTCTAGTTTCAAGGCAAAGAGAAAAGATAATCTTATTATTTCTATAGGACGTTTCTCGCACCTTTTGCAATCTAAGGGTCAGGAGGTTTTAATTGATGCTTTCAAGAAGTTTTCAGAGCAGGCTGGTGATTGGAAGTTGGTTCTTGCTGGTGGGACAGAGGTTGGGGCAGGGGATTTTCTTAAAAAATTGGAAGAAAAATCTAAAGGATATCCAATTGAGATAATCAAAAGTCCTTCTTTTAACACATTAAAAGATTTATACGGGAGGGCTAAGTTTTATTGGAGTGCTTCCGGCTTTGGAGTTAATGGAAATATACACCCGGAGAGACTGGAACATTTCGGTATTGCTGTTGTCGAAGCAATGTCGGCCGGCGCGGTGCCGTTTGTTTTTAATGGCGGCGGCAGCCCTGAGATTATTGATAACGGTGAGAATGGTTTTTTATGGAAAGGTACTTCGGAATTAATTAGAAAGGCCAGATCCCTTTCCGGTAATAAAAAAGAAATAAGAAGAATTTCTCAACTGGCACGACAAAGGGCCGTACAATTTTCTTATGATAAATTTGAAAAGGAAATCTCTTCACTTCTTTGAGGTTTGTTGGCCATATCTGTTAATAGTTTTTATTGTTGTCTCTTTCTTTTGGAAATTTTTTCTTAAAGGTTTAATTCCAATCCCCGGTGACTTTATTGTCGGGGTTTATTATCCATGGCTTGACTATAAATGGGGATATGCGGTTGGCGTGCCGGTTCAAAATCCAATACTAACTGACGTTGTTTCATTTACATATCCTATGCAGACTTTGGCAGTTGACCTTTTGAAATCAGGCAAGCTTCCGCTTTGGAATCCCCTAATCTTGGGTGGAACACCGCTTTTGGCTAACTTTCAGTCCTCACCGTTTTCGCCAACCAACTTCATATACTTTCTGACGGATAATATAACGGCATGGGGTTTTCAAATTGTTTTACAACACTTTTTTGCAGCCGTCTTTACGTTCATTCTTTTGAGGCACTGGAAAATTTCAAAATTTGGGTCTGTTTTAGGGTCGGTGGTGTATGCATTTGGTGGTTTTAACTTAATTTGGTCACAGTGGAACGGACATACGCTTGCCGCAGCTTTCATTCCTCTCATACTTTTTTTCAGCGACAACTTTTTACTTAAACAAAAATGGGTTTATGGCGTGGGGGTTTCGGTTTCGCTGGCGTTGATGATGTTATCCGGCTATCCGCAGATAATTCTATATTTGGGTCTATCGGTTTTTGTTCTTTGGTTTGTACGTATTTGGCGAGGAAAAGGAGTATTCAAAAAATCATTCTTTTTGGCATCCTTTTTTCTGATAGGCTTTGGATTGTCGGCTTTTCAAATTATTCCCGGCGCTGAACTTCTTAAATATTCACAGAGGGAAGTTGAGCTGCATCCTTTTGAATGGGCATTTTTACCAGTAGATAAAGTTATAACCTTTATAGCCCCGAACTATTTTGGAAACCACGCCACCAGAAATTATTGGGGACCGCAGGATTATACAAGTAATACCGGTTTTGTTGGTGTTATTGCCTTTATTTTGGCCGGATATTCTCTTTTGATTGTAAAGAAGAAAAAAGAAATCTTGGTTGCATTCTTTTTATTGGTTGTTTCATTAATCCTTGCTTTTCCTACTCCAATTTCAATGTTCTTATGGAAAAGCGGAATTGGTGGTTTTAATGCGGCCTCTGCTCATAGATCGCTGGTAATTTTTAACTTAGCAATGGCAATACTATCAGGATTCGGATTTGATTATCTACTATCTGGAGAATTAAAAAAGAGATTTTGGATCGGATTTTTGGTTCCGGGAACTCTGTTAGTGGTTTTTATAGTCGTCGCGTTTTTGGCAAAAGGAAATACACTAGCCGGAACCTCAATTAGAGTAGTAGCTTTACGAAATTTGGCAATTCCATGTCTGGTTTTTCTTTTGGCGTTTTTATCGGTCGTTGTTTTTCATCTAAATTTGAAGATCAGATTTGTGAAAGTGTTTATTGCGTTTATGCTATTTGCACTTATGGTTGTTGAAGTATTTAATTTTGGATGGAAGTTTACGCCATTTTCGGACAGAAAATTGATTTTCCCAAAAACTCCGGTCCTTGATTTTCTAATGAGTCAAGAAAAACCATTCAGAGTTACGGGGGATAAGGTGGTACCAATAAATATGCGTATGCCCTATAAACTAGAGTCACTCGAGGGATATGATGCCGTCTACCCGCTGAGTATTTCAAAATTTATTGCAGCAGTAAATACGGGACATACCGGAACCACACCCCTGGGGAGATATGGGACTGTTGATGATGAGTTTTCCTCTCTCTTACCTTTTGTTAACGTTAAGTATACGATTGCCATTAAAAAAGATAAGAAAGGTAATCCGGATGCAAATGGGGTCGTCTCACATTTTTTTGACCCAAAGATTTTCAAACAGGTTTTTGAAGATAAAACCACAGTTGTTTTAGAAAATGTAAACACGCTCCCGAGAGCATTTGTTGTGTTTGATTGGGATGTTGCTACTAACAAGTCTGAAGCTCTTAATAAAATTGTCTCAAATGATTTTCCACGGGATAGGCGGGTAGTTCTTTTGAAGGACCCGGGAATTAAAAAGAGTTTAGATGGTAAATTTAATGCAGATGTTAGGTATTTGCATTATGGGGAGGAAGAGAGTTTGATAGATGTGGATTCGCCCAAGGAAGGAATTTTATTTGTCTCTGATACTTTTTTCCCGGGTTGGAAGGCTTACATCGATGGGAAAGAAACGGAAATCCTACAAGCTGACTATGCTTTTCGTGGAGTAGTGGTTCCGGAAGGAAAACATGTCGTAAAGTTTATATATAGACCCGACTCTTTCTTTCGTGGTGTTAAAATCTCGCTACTTTCGCTCGTGGCATTGGTGGGCTTGATTGGATATACTTTGTTAATTAGAAAGAAAAATGTTAAAGGAACTATATCGCGACCGCGTTAAAATTTTTGCGTTAGTTTTCCTAATTTTTTTGCTGGGATATTTTTTGCGTGTTATGTACCTGAGTCACAACGATTTAACATTTGGTTATGATCAGGCAAGAGACGCGATAAATGCCCAAATCATCTTGGGAGGCCATCTAAAAATTCAGGGACCGCCCGCTTCCATTCAGGGGCTTAATCATGGTGTCCTTTACTATTATGTAATGGCAATTGCTTATGCGTTTGGAAAAAATCCAGCAAACGCTGCCTACTTTATAGCGTTAATAAATTCCTTAACCGTTTTTATTGTTTTTGCGATAACATATCAATTAACCAAAAAGACCTGGGCAGCTATTTTGTCTTCACTTTTATTTTCAATTTCTTTTGAGGCGACTCAATATGCAACATGGCTTTCAAATCCGACAACTGCGATATTAACTGTTCCGCTGATGTATCTTGGCCTTTGGATGTGGATAGAAAAGAAAAACAAATGGGCACCTTTGATCACCGCTTTGGGTCTAGGTCTTTCAATCCAATCAGAAATTTTTCTGGCATATCACTTAATTCCACTTGCGATTTGGCTTTGGGTTTCAAGAAAAAACGTCACCAGAAGACAACTCTTAGTTTTTTTGGTTTTCTTGGGATTAGTGCTTTCCTCGATATTTATGTCAGAAATAAAGTTTGGCTTTAGAGGAATCGGCGGAGTTAAAACGCTTTTTTCTTCAAGTTCACCAAACCTTGCTTACTCGAATTCAGTCGGTGATTATCTAGTTCTATATTTGAATCAAATAGGTAGGATCTTTGCTTTTAATACTTATCCGGGCAATATTTTTTATGGCGGCCTCCTGGTTATTATTCTGGCGGCATATTACGTTTTCAAAAAAGAGAAGGCGGGTTTATTTATAGCCAGTTGGCTTTTTAGCCATGCTACGGTTGTTTCGTTGGGCGGTACCTCAACGCCGTTTTTGATGGTAGGAATTGGGCCCGCAGTTTCCATATTACTTGGTATGAGTATTTATAGATGGTTTGCTTCCGGGTATCGGGTTTTGGCGGTAATCACTTTAGTTATTTTAATTTTGGGAAATCTTGCTATCATTCAGAGAGAAAATCCTAAGGGTGCGACTCTCTTTTCAATTCAAAAAGAAATGACCCTAAAGCGTGAAGTTGAAGCGATAGATTTTACCTATATGGAGTCTCAAGGTAAAAAGTTCAGCATAAATTCTGTAACTAGCCCGCTCTGGATAAATATAGTTTGGACATACCTTTACAAATGGTATGGGGCTAGAAATTACGGCTACATTGCCGAGTGGCATGGCCGCGATCAGGTAGGACAGCTAGATTCGTTACCGGCAACGTCAAAAGATACAAAGTTGTATTATTTGATAATTGAACCAATGGACGGAGTTCCAACGCAGTATCTTGACCAGACGATTCAGGAAGAAAATGCAGTCTCGACCTTGGTTAAGGAACAATATTTTGGACAGATTAGAGTTCAGGAGAGGATAAGGCTTGAAAACAAGTAAAAAATAATGGACGCTACATTTGAAAAAGCAGTTGAGTTGCACAAGAACACACCTCCCAATTGGTACTATCAATCTTTGCGCGTTGATCCGCTTCAAAAATATTGGCACTGGCGGAGATTTACGGAAGTGGCAAAATTGGTCGAGCCAACGGGCGGGACGGTATTGGATATCGGTTGTGCAGACGGAGTTTTTTCAAAGGTAATATTTAATAAATCCAAAGCAGACAAATATATAGGGATTGATGTGATAAAAACTTCTATTGACTGGGCAAAACATCACTGGAAGCATGAGAAAAGGATGAAATTTATGGTTGGGGATGCTCATGACTTGAAATTTAAGTCTGGTACTTTTAATGCCGTGTTTGCGATGGAAGTGTTAGAACATGTGGTTAATCCCAAAAAAGTTTTGACTGAAGTAAAAAGAATTCTTAAAAAAGGAGGTTATGGGGTCTTCTTGGTTCCGTCAGACAGTCTTCTTTTTAGAGTTGTCTGGTTTGTTTGGTTGCATTTTTATCCGCGTGGCTGGGTTTGGCGGGATACTCATATCCAGACATATCGTAATAATTATTTACCACGCGTATGCAAAGAGGCCGGATTTAAGATAGAAGTTGACAGGAAATTTAATCTTGGGATGTTACACTTGGTTAAAGTGAGGAAAGTATGACAAAGTCACACAAAGTTTCAGTAGTAATGCCAAACTTAAATGGCAAAGAGCTTTTGGAAAAAAACTTGCCTAAGCTTATTGCCGCTAAAAATTATTCACCAAACTCCATACTCGAAATAATAATAGTGGACGATGGATCTTGGGATGACAGTGTCGCGCTCATCAAAGCTAAATTTCCAGGCATCAGGCTTATCCGTCATAAGGTTAACAGGGGTTTTTCTGCGGCTGTCAATACAGGTGTGAGGAGTGCAAAAGGAGATTTGATATTACTTATCAATACCGACGTCCTGCCGGAGAAGGATTTTCTTGTTTCTGTTCTCCCGCATTTTGATAAACCGAATATGTTTGCAGTTTCACTTCACGAAAAAGGAATGGGTTATGCCAAAGGCGCGTTTTATGATGGCTACATCCAGCTTGCAATGGGCGAGGAGAGTAAAGAGTTTCATAGCAGCTTCTATGTCAGTGGTGGAAGCGGGGTTTTTAGTCGCAAGCATTGGGTAACCTTGGGGGGAATGGACGAAAAACTTCTTTCGCCGTTTTATTGGGAAGATATAGATTTGTGCTACAGAGCTGCAAAAAGGGGTTTAGTTTTAGGTTGGGAACCGGGTGGAATTGTTGAGCATCACCATGAATCTACTATTAGCAAATTTCCAAAAAGTTATGTTCAAAGAGTAAGAGAGCGGAACCAACTACTTTGTGTTTGGAAGAATATAACAAGCCCTACTTTAACGAGAAAGCATATAGGAGGAGTTTTTATGAGATTTATTAAACATCCCGGTTACATCAGAGTTGTATTAATGGCACTGACACGTCTTGGGGTTGCTATATCAAAGAGAAAGAAAGAAATCCGTGAATCCAAAGTTTCCGACGAGGTTATTTTCTCGCGTTTTAAGTGATATGAAGCCACAATTATCAATTGTTATTGTAAATCTCAACACAAAAGATTTAACTCTGGGTTGTTTGAGATCAATCCAGAAGGAGGGGAAGGGCCTATCCTACGAAGTCCTTTTAACCGACAATGGAAGTACCGATGGCTCGGTCGAAGCTCTTAAATCATTGCAAAAGGAATCTTTTTGGAGGAACAAACTTACCTTAATCTTTAATAAATCTAATACCGGTTATGGAAAAGCAAATAACCAGGGGATAAAAAAGGCTGAGGGTAAGTATGTGATGCTGCTTAATAATGACACCATTGTTCATAAGGATGCATTGCAAAACTTGATTAGATTCGCTAAAGTTACGCCGGATGCTGGTGTAATTGGGTCAAAACTACTTAACATTGACGGATCTCTTCAAGCTTCATGTTTTCACTTTCCCACAATCACAAATGCCATAAAAGAATATTGGTTGGGATCTAAAGGGCTTTTTGATAAATATGCGCCTATTACAAAAAAGGCCGTCACCGTGGACTCCTTGGTTGGTGCTGCCTTTCTTATTACGCCATTGGCTCTAAAAAGAGTGGGAATGTTGGATGAGCGTTATTTTGCATATTTTGAAGATATAGATTATTGTCGTCAAACATGGAGGAATGGGCTTAAAGTTTACTATCTGCCGGACTCCGTTATCACGCATTATCATGGTGCAACATTCAAAAAACTTGCCAGCGACGAAGCGGTCCGTTGGAGAAAGCTTATCCCTTCCAGCAAGATATACCATGGTTGGCTGAGGCATTATGTTTTGTTTTTTATTCTTTGGCTTGGCCAAAAATGGCAAAAATTCTTAAAAACCTTTTTCCATACGTCATAACCCTTCTTTTAGGTTTAGTTTTACTCACACTTAAACTTTCTTTTTCTCCGGTGCATCTTAACCAAGACGAAGCAATGTTTGCATTAAATGCGAAATCGATTTCGGATATTGGACGCGATTTTTATGGTAATAAACTGCCATTCTATTTTTGGCATTTGGATAATTTTTGGGCAACGCCGGTTATAGTTTATTGGTCCAGTCTTTTAATGAAGTTTTTACCTTTTAATGAAGCCGGCGTGAGATTTCCTACGGCCTTGTTGGGTGTTGTCGATATAGGGCTAATAATGCTTCTAACCCACATGATTTTTGGAAAGAAATATCTGACATCGATCTCAGGAATTCTTTTATTGACCACTCCGGCCTTTTTTATCAATTCGAGATTAATGCTCGATAATGTTTACCCGATCTTTTTCGTTCTTTTGTGGCTGATTTTTTTATTCAGAAAAAATTATTTTTTGGCGGGTTTGGTGTTGGGTTTTGGAGTCCATAGTTATCATGCCGGAAAGATCTACTTTCCTCTATATTTCCTAGCAACGTTAATACCTATTATCGTGATACAGAGGGAAAAGTTGTTAAAGAAAAGTTTACTTTTAACCGTTGGTTTCTTAATCCCGATTATAATTTTTGTTCCTTGGTTAATTAAACATCCTGATACTTTATCGAACCAAGTAAGTTACGCGACCAGCATAGACAAAAATTTAGGATCCAATTTTCTGGAAAATTATATTACTTACTTTGACCCCGGCATTTTGTTTAATACTGGGGACCGTACTCTTATACACTCCACTGGTAGGGTTGGCGTATTCCTGTTTCCGTTATTTGTCTTTTTAGTTCTGGGATTTGTATACGCACTCAAAGAGAAAACTAGTTTCTCGAAATTGTTGTTATTTGGGTTTTTAACATATCCTTTGGCTCCGTCAATAATTAATGATCCGGGTAGAATCTCAAGGGCGCTGGTTGTAATTCCGTTTACAATTCTATTATCGGTTTACGGAATTAGGTTTTGTTTGGAATCTAAAGAAAAATTGCTTCGTCCTGTGTTCTACACACTTTTTACTTTTTACGTTTTACTTTTTACTTTTTTTATAACTGACTATTTTGGCAACTATCGTATCCGGAGCCGTGCAGTCTTTAATAACAATATTGGTGGGGCATTCGAATCGGTTTTAAGGAGTACTAAAATCCGGCCGGTCAAAAAAGTTTATATCGATGAAAATATCTTCCAATCTAAATATTATTTTGATTTCTTTGAACGGAAGCTAAGTATTTATCCACCCGCAGTTTCCTATTTTGATTCCCATAAGGAAAACTTTGTTAATTTTCCGGTTTACAGCATTGTAGTGGTTGATCGAAAAAATGTGGGTTCTGGTAGTTTTGACATTATTGAAACAATACGAGAGTTGGATGGAACAGAATCTTATTTTATTTACTGGAGAAATAGGTGATACACTTAATAATGCTTAGGAAGATCTTTAACCAAAAGTTTATTTTGATTTTAATAATACTTCTGGCGACTTTTTTAAGGCTTTACAAACTTTCGGCTGACCCTGTTTCGCTTTTTGGGGATGAATTAGACCTGGGGTATCAGGCATATTCGATTCTACATACGGGTAAAGACTATTACGGAAACGCGTTTCCGATTCATTTTCATTCCCTTGCCGAGTGGAGAACACCACTTTATTTATATTCTGCTGTTCCCACGGTTGCTATTTTCGGAATTACTCCTTTTGGCGTGCGGCTCCCCGCTGCAATTTTTGGAATTTTGTCGGTATTGATGACATATCTTTTTGTTAAAGAGTTCTTGAGTTTTAAGGAGCCGCCAACGGGAAAACATTACCGATCTCTTCTCGCCGCATTCCTGATGGCAATTAACCCCTGGAGTTTACAATACTCACGCGCCGGATTTGAGGCAACTCAAATGATATTTCTGCTTCTCATGGGTTTGTGGTTATTTTTCAAGTCTCTTAAAAATGACAAATGGCTTTGGATGAGCGTTATTTCTTTTGTTTTAATGCCGTGGGTATATTCAACTGCTAAACTTTTTACCCCAATTTTTCTTGTGACCCTTTTTGTTTTATTCAAAAATGAGATAATTTCGATGCGAAAATCCAGTCTGATTACTTCTATAGTCGTGGGTTTAATTGTTGGCGTCCCGATCGCTTATAGTACCCTTTTTGGAGGAGGCACACAAAGGTTTAACTACATAAGTGTTTTTTCAGATCCGACGATTGAAACCGAAGTCGGGAACGCCCGGGAGACCGATGCAAGAATGCGTGGCGAAAAGGGAACCGGTCTATCTCCAAAAATTTTTGACAGGGTGATACATAATAAGTTTACTTTTGCCGGAAATGTAATTATCCAAAATTATCTTTCAGCCTTTTCAACAAACTTTCTTTTTGTTAAGGGCGATCCAAATTTGCGCCAGTCAATCGGAATGGGTGAATTTTACAGGGTAGAGATAATTGCGTTGATATTTGGGATCATATTTTTCTTTTCGGAAAAATCCAGGAACACAAAGATAAAGATATTGTTGGCTCTCTGGATTTTGTTCGGAGTTGTTCCGGCGGCTTTAACCCGAGACGGAGGAAATCATGCAACCCGCTTGATACTTATTCTTCCACCTCTAATCTTTTTGATTGCTTTCGGCTGGGTAGGAATCTTTAATAAGATATCAAGCAAATATAAAGTTTTGTTTTTTGTTTTTCTTGCCTCTCTATATACCGTTAGCTTTTCGCTATATATCCATGAGTACTACGTTCATTATCCGTGGAATAGTGAGCGCTGGTGGCACGCAGGATACAAAGAAGCAATACAATCCGTTAAGCAAATCGATAAAAATTATGACAAGGTAGTTATTTCTACAGCAAACGAACCTCCGTGGGTCTTTTTTGCCGCTTGGTATGAATACCCTCCGGAAGCATGGCAGAAAAATTTTCCCATAGGTAATGATGTTAATATACCTGGCTTAGGTAAAGTTTCACATATAGATAAGTTCTACTTTGGTTCATTTAGTGGTGGACTATATGATTGGGGAAAAGAAATTAACTCAAAGACGTTGTATTTGGCAGATGCTAAGGAGGTAAATATAAATTTAATAATGGAACCTGAAAGAACTCCACAAGACATTAAACTTATTAAAACAATTGCTTATCCTTCTGGGGAGCCAGCCTTTTACCTTTTCACCGGTGTGAAATGAATAAAATAAAACCGATTTTTAAAGTTTTATTTTTTGCTTTTATATTAAAGCTTGTTGTCTCGTTTTTGGTTTGGCACCCGGATGTAAATAATCATATTGATTGGGGAATAAGATTTTGGCAATATGGACCCGCCAAGTTTTACGCCCCCGAAAGTAATGTTTGGAGTTTTACTTGGCCAAATCAGCCGCCGGGAACTATGTATATGTTCGCGGCAGTCCGTAAACTTTATGAGGTGTTATTTGCTTTTTTCAGCTATCTCCATTTTGATCTGAAAGTGTTCCCGGGATCGTTTCTTTTGTATTTTGAACAGAGCTTATATCCGGCACTGACCAAACTCCCTGGAATTTTATCTGACCTAGGGATAGCTTATGTTATTTACAAAATTATTTTTAAGGAACTTAAGGTGAGCGAAAAAGTTGCAACCATCGGGGCAATAGTTTTTTTGATTAACCCGGCTACCTGGTATAATTCGACGATCTGGGGACAATATGATTCGGTAATAAATTTTCTGGCGCTCCTTGCCTTTTACTTTTTACTAAAAAGGGAGTTAATGCCCGCGATCTTAGCAATTTCCATTTCTCTTTATATTAAAGCTTCGCTTTTGATTTTCTTACCGATTTTCGCCGTAATTGCCTTAAGGCAAAAATATAATCTAAAAAAATGGCTGATCGCGATCGTGTCGACGCTGTTTGTTATTGGTTTAATAACTCTACCTTTTTCTAACGGGGAGCCATTTGTCTGGTTACTCAATCTTTATAAGGATAAGGTTTTCACTAACCAGCTTCAGATAATAACGGCAAATGCGTTTAACCTTTGGGCAGCGCTCACTGGTATAAGTGAACAACCTCAGACGTTACCATTCCTAGGTTTAACTTTCCAATATTGGAGTTATATATTGTTTTTGTTTTTCTTTGCTCCTGTTCTGGTTTTTGTTTACAGAAAACAGGATTTTAAGACGGCTGTCTGGAGTCTTGCGATAACTGCTTTTGCCTCGTTTATGCTTTTAACTAATATGCATGAAAGATATCTTTATCCTGTTTTCCCATACTTTACCATCTTGGTAGCTACGCAAATTGAGTTGGTTGCTAATTACACTGCGGTAAGCATAATAAGCCTTCTTAATATGTATAACTTTTGGTGGATGCCTCTTATTCCTTCACTTGTAGCTTTCATGTCTGGAGACGGTAGGATTGTTCCAAGGGTTTTGGGTGCGATCAATTTGCTTCTTTTTATCTTTCTTTATATTAGATTTCTTCGACAAACGAGAGCGGGAAAGATATAATTTAGCTATGAAGCGGTTTATCTTGCCCGCGATTTTACTCCTTGGTTTTCTTCTTCGGGTTTTATGGATTGATAAAGTTCCGGTGGGTTTTACCCCTGACGAAGCCTCCTTTGGCTATGACGCCTACTCAATTTTACATACAGGTCGCGACCAGTGGGGAAACTTTTTACCTACCACCCTAAAGTCGTTTGGCGATTACAAATCTCCACTTTATGCTTATTTAACGATTCCGTCGGTAGCAATCTTTGGTTTGAATGTATTTGCGGTCAGGATACCCAACGCAATTGTCGGAGCTCTGGCCGTTTATGTTGTTTATCTACTTATCAAAGAAGTGTTTACAAGTTTAGGAATCAAAGGATCGTGGAGATATGCAATTATGGGGGCATTTTTAGTTTCTATAAATTCCTGGACAGTGATGATGAGCAGGGGCGCGTTTGAGGCGAACTTGGTTACACTTTTTATTCCGCTCGGAATTTATCTTTTCTTAAAGAAAAAATATAACCTCTCTGCATTAGTTTTTGGTTTAACCCTGTTTACTTATCACTCGGCGAAACTAATCACTCCCATTGTCGTTTTTGGTCTTGTTGCCATCTTCTGGAGACAATTACAAAGGATTGATATCAGAAAGCTAATGTTCCCTCTTTTAATTTTACTTCTCTTCATTGCGATGTTTGCCTATTCCCAAGTTGTCGGTGGTGCCGGGCGTATTAATGAACGTATTATTTTCCAAGGAGCGCTTGAGGAGGGGGCCAAAGCCAAAATTGAGTTGATTCAGAAAGGTACAAATCCTACTTTTGCAAAGCTTTTGCACAATAAATATCAGGTTGTCGCTCAAAGGTTTGTTACCAATTACCTTCAGTACTTTTCATTTAGGTTTTTATTTACTCGAGGCGCGGCGGAAACAACTTACGGTATGATCCCCGGAGTCGGAGTTTTATATATTTTTGAGGGCATTTTGCTTTTGGGATTAATTCCTGCCGTTTTTGACAAAAGGACAAGAAAGATTGTTTTGATTTTTTTGGTTTGGCTTTTTGTTGCTCCTATCCCAGCCGCACTTGCGACAGGAGTGGGCTTTTCAGCAAATAGGGCAGAGGCGATGGTTCCTGTTCTCCAGATCCTTGAAGTGTTTGGGGTGTATGGTTTAGGAGTTTTGCTATCGCGATTTGATAAAAAAGTAATTTCTCTGGCTAGTTTCGTGTTTGCTCTTTTTGTCATTTTTCAAATCCAGCATGTTTTTAGAGTTTATTTCACTAGTTCTCCGTTAGTTGCCGCCCCCGGAATGTTAAGTGGAAATATAGAAGTGGCCGCTTGGCTTTATCAAAATTCTGACGGTAAAAATGTGATAATTAGCCGGAAGCTTAGTGAGCCGCAGATTTATGTGGCCTTTGCAAATAAATGGGACCCGGGGAATTATCAAAATGCCACGCGGGATTGGAAAGTTGAAACGTGGGTAGATCAGATTCCGGTATATTCGCTCGGAAAATATACGTTTAAGAATATAGATTTGAAAACGGATATAAAGATACCCAACACATTAGTCGTCGGTCTGCCGGAGGAGTTCTTACCTGGTCAAACTCCGGTGAAAATTTTTTATTTTCCTGACGGAAGAAAATCCATAGAAGTTCTTGATACATCATTAAAACAATATGCGTCAACCAATTAATCTACTCAAGAAAAATTCAATATTGATTTTATTACTCATCTTGATAGTCCCCACTTTTTATAGAATGCTCCGGCCAGGAATCTTTTCTACTCAAGATTTTCACATCTTTAGGCAGTTTGAATTTGATAAATGTATAAAAGCTTGGCAGATTCCATGCCGTTGGGCGCCGGATGCGGGGTTGGGTTATGGTGAGCCGATTTTCAATTTCTACGGACAGTTTGTGTACGGGGTTGGTGAAATTTTTCACCTGGTCGGATTCAATATTATCGATTCAGTCAAGATTTTATTTATTATTTCGCTTCTTGGATCGGGAGTTGCCATGTTCTTTTTAGCAAGGGAAATCTGGAAAAGTGATTTCGCGGCGACCGTTTCGGCGATACTATATGTATATGCACCTTACAGGGCTGTCGATGTTTGGGTTAGAGGGGCTTTGCCCGAGGCGTTTTCCTTTATCCTTTTTCCTTTGATTATTCTCGCCATCGAAAAGAAAAACATTTTTTACTTTTCTATTCTGACCGCAATTTTAGTTATTACTCACAATTTATCTCTTGTAATGTTTTTGCCTCTACTAGCTATTTGGATAATTTATCGCCGGTGGTGGAAGTCGGCGATGGGTTTTATTGTTGCAGGGCTCCTTTCAAGTTTTTATATACTACCAGTGGCTTTTGAATCAAAATTTGTTGATTTACAGAGTACGATAACCGGTTATTTTGATTACCGAGCGCATTTTGTCACACTTTATCAGCTTTTCGTTTCCAGGTTTTGGGGATATGGGGGTTCAACTTGGGGACCAAATGATGGCTTAAGTCTTTCGGTGGGTCAAATTCAATGGATATTACCTTTTCTTATTGGTCTGTTTTTATTGGTTAGAAGGAAGATAGCGCGCGAATGGGAGTTTATAATTTTGTTTCTGATTGGTTGCTTTTATCTCTTTTTGACACATAACAAGTCAACATTTATTTGGAATTTAACTCCCGCTATGGCCTATATTCAATTTCCGTGGCGGTTTTTGGGTCTAGCCACTTTTTGTTTCGCTCTGGCCTCCGGAATTGTCGTAAGATTGTTTGTGAGGCAAAAAATTCTTGTAACAATCATTATTATTTTGTCTACCTTTTTCCTCAATTTCACCTTTTTTAGGGAAGATATCTGGTATAGTGTCAATGATTCTTACTTCCTGACTGGTGCGGAGTGGGTGCGTCAGAGGGCAGCTTCCATAAGTGATTATTGGCCCAGTTTCGGGCACAAAATTCCCAACACCCCGTCAGATGGCAAGTCCATAAATTATTTTCCGGGGTGGGTGGGCGCTACCCCGGTTAACGGGTTGATTTCTTCGGTTGGGGTTAGATTTACCGACACCCCGGTCAGAAAAACGGGAAATATAATTAGTTTAGTTTCGATTTTGGGATTTTTAATCCTTTCCCTAAAAACATGGAGAGAAAAAGTCTAATATATTTATTTTTGATTGTGATCTTGGGTGCGGCCTTGAGGCTTGCCTATCTGACTTATACTCCGCCCTCACTTAATTGGGATGAAATAAGCCATGGGTATAACGCCTACTCGATACTCAAAACCGGTATGGATCAGTGGGGTATGAAGTTCCCAATCTTTAATTTTAGGGCTTATGGAGATTACCCTACGGCATTAAATTTATATTTAACCATCCCATTTATCTCTCTTTTTGGTCTATCGGATTTTGCAATCCGTTTTCCTCACGCCATTATGGGCGTCTTGACGATAGTGTCGGTGTATTTTTTGACATTTGGATTAAGCAAAAAGCGTAATATTAGTCTTCTGACCGCATTTTTGACTGCAACCGGATCTTGGTACGTCTTTACTTCAAGATTTGTTTTGCAATCTAACTTGTCGGTTTTTTTACTGATAACCACGGCCGCATGTTTTGTAAATCGTGACAAAAAAAGGTTTTTATTCCCGCTTTCGCTACTTCTCCTAACATTAACGTTATTTTCGTATCACACAACGAGAATTTTCTCGCCGCTATTTCTACTCGGTACATTTTTGATTTTTAGGAATGAGGTCAGAAGCAAGTTGATCTATGTTTTTGTGGCTTTATTTATAGCCCTGTCGGCTTATATTTTGGTAAGTCCTAATGCTACGGCGCGGGGAAACGTCTTATTTATTATTGATCAGGCGGCTATTAATAAGATTGAAAGCCTGCGCACTTCTTCAAAATTGCCGGAACCGCTTAAGAGGATAATCTATAACCGTCCGGTTTATTTTGCTGGCCGGTTTCTCAAAAATTACATTGGTTATTTTTCTCCTCAATTTTTGTTTTTGAATGGAGGCACCCAGTACCAATTTAGTATTCCAAGCTTTGGATTAATTAACCTCGCCGGTTTGCCATTTTTTTACCTTGGTATAGTTTTATTGATAATTAAATCACTCCATGATCGAAATTTTAGGTTTCTTGTGTTATGGTTAATTCTCGCGCCAATTCCTGCAAGTTTGACTAACGAAAGTTATGCTGTAGTCCGTGCCACAACAATGCTTCCCGTTCCGGATATATTAATCGCTCTCGCCTTTTATTGGGTGTTGGAGAAAGTTAATAAAAATTTTGTCGGCATTATTTTAATTCTTTATTTTGGTTTATATTACTTTTTTATGGAAAGCTATTTAGTTAATTATTTTACAACCTACCGGACAACCTATTCGTGGAGCTGGCAATATGGATATGACCAGGTTGTGACTTATGTAAAAGCACATTATGAGGATTATGACAAAATAATTGTCACCAAAAAATACGGCGAACCGCATGAATATTTTTTGTTTTTCTTAAAATATGATCCTGCTAAATATCAGTCGGATCGGGATAAAATTGCTTTTTATCAATCTAATTGGTGGTGGGTTGATCATTTTGATAAACTTTGGTTTGTAAACGATTGGCAAGTGCGGGATTTAATTACGGAAAGCAAAGTTAAAATAGACTGCAATAAAATTAAGTGTTTATTGATTACATCGCCCGGCAATTATCCAGTGAGTTGGAGAAAAATTGAGAGCATAAATTTTCTTGATGGTAAACCGGCATTTGATATATTAGATAATCGTTAATGCGAAAAATAAACTGGCTTTTGATTTCAATTTTAGTTTTGGCGGCCGTCTTGCGGCTTTGGAAGTTGGGGACAACCCCCCCGGGGTTAACTTCCGATGAAGCGGCATTGGGTTATAACGCATACTCAATATTGAAGACTGGTCGGGATGAGTATGGTAAGTTTTTACCAATAATTTTTAAGTCGTTCGGTGATTACAAACCCGGTTTTTATATCTATCTCGATACACCGTTTGTAGCGGCTTTGGGTCTGAATGAATTTTCGACAAGATTACCATCCGCACTTGCAGGAATTCTGTCGGTCTTTCTGATTTATTTAATTTGCTCTAACCTGTTCGGGAAAAGGGTGGGAATTTTTACGGCTTTCGTTACTTCGGTTACCCCTTGGTCGGTTTATTTTTCCCGGGGAGCTTGGGAAGTTAATGTCTCTCTAACCCTCACGCTTGCGGGAATTTATTTTTTTCTTAAGGCGTTGGAAAAGTCAAAATATTTTGTTTTGTCATCAGTTTTATTTGCCTTAACTTTATTAACATATCAAGGAGCAAAACTTTCGACTGGAATCGTAGTGGTGCTTTTGGCGATTCTTTATTGGAAACAAATTCTTAAATTTGAAAAAAAGTATCTTTTTAGTGGAATTACTTTAGGAATTATTATCTCTTTGCCTATTGTTTTGAGTTTGTTTAACGGTCAGGCAGGTCGGCTTGATGTCTTTAGTGTTTTTTCATATCCGAGGCCGAAAGATTATACACAGGCGTTTCTTGATGAGGGTGGAGAAAAGATTGGTGATTTAAATTACTATTTATTTCATTCTGAAGGATTAAACTTCATGCGAGGTATCTTGGGGCGATATTTTAATCATTTTTCTGGAAGATTTCTGTTTTTTGAAGGGGACTTTAGTAACCCCAGACAATCCGCCCCGTATCAGGGGATGCTCCTTTTAGGCGATATTGTTTTGATTGTTGTCGGAGCATTTTCCTTTCTTAAGAAAGGAAAATCTAAGGAAGCTTTGTTTGTTTGGTTGTGGTTGGTTTTGTCCCCGCTCCCGGCGGTACTTTCGCGGGATCAAGTGCATGCCGTCCGGGCTATTAATATGCAAGTTCCGTTAATAATTTTAATTTCTTTCGGGCTGATGACATTTTTTGACAATTTCAAAAAAACTTCGTCGGTGTTAGTTTTGTCTGGATTCTTTGCTATGTTTTACGTCGCCGGTTTTGTTTATTTTTTGGATGCTTATTTTGTTCATGTTCCCGCTCATGATTCTATATATTGGAATTACGGTTATAAACAAATTGTTGAAACGGTTACGCCACTTGAGAAAGACTACAAAATAATTAAGGTCCAACAATCTTTTGCCCAACCCTATATTTACTTTCTTTTTTATCAGAAATACGACCCCGCTAAGTACCAAAAAAATGCGAAGCTTGTTTCAAGTGGAAACATAAATGATGTTGGCTATATTTTGACACTTGATAATATACAGTTTGCCCCAATTGATTGGTCGGTCAATAGGGGAGAACACGGAACTTTATTCGTCGCGGATCCGGTCAGAATTCCTCCGGAGGATTCAAGTGATACAAATCTGTTTAAGCTTGTTTCCGAGATAAAATACTTGAACGGGCGGGATATTGCTTTTAGAATTTTAGCCGTTAAATAATATGCAATTTTTGAAGAAAAATATAATTTTGATTTTGATTCTTTCCCTAGCAATCTTTTTGAGGTTTTACAAACTTGATGTTTACCCGGCATTGAATGCAGATGAAGCCGCGATCGGATACAACGCTTATTCATTGATACTGACCGGGCATGACGAGCACGGAAATGCTTGGCCAATTCATTTTCAATCGTTTAACGATTACAAACCCGGTCTTTATTTTTATTTGGTTTTGCCATTCGTAAAAATATTAGGATTAAATGAGTGGGCGGTCAGAATTCCGGGCGCTGCCCTCGGAGTATTAACTATCTTGTTTGTGTATCTTTTGGTGAATGAGATTTTTGGAAATAAAAAGTTCGCTTTGATCTCTGCGTTCCTTTTGTCAATTTCTCCTTGGCATCTGCAGTTTTCCCGGGGTGGTTGGGAAGTGAATGTCGCCACGTTTTTCATTGTTGCGGGAATGTTTTTCTTTTTTAGGGCTCGATCACAAAGATTTGTGGAGAAAATCTTTTCTCTGGCTTTGAGCTCGGTATTTTTAGTTGCGTCTTTGTATACTTATCATGCCGCCAGAGTTGTGGTTCCGCTCCTTGGGTTAGGAATAGTATTTTTCTACAAAAAGGAGATATTTAATAAGATTATTCCATATGTGGTTTTTGCCGGCATTACCTTGATTTTACTTGTGCCACTTGCCCGTGATCTTACCTCTCCTGGAGCGCTTTCAAGAGTTGCTGGGGTGGGGTTATTTGCAGACCCCGGCCCACGAAATCGAATAAATGAGCAGCGTGGCGAGCACGGTGATCTTAATAATATTTTTACCAAGGCGTTACATAATAAAGCCGTGAATTATGGGTTGGCTTTTGCAGCAAACTGGGCATCGCATTATCATGGGGAGTTTTTGTTTTTGTCAGGCGATGCAATTCAGAGAAATAAAGTTCCGGAAACCGGACAAATGTATCTTTTCGATATAATCTTCTTGACTATTGGGGTAGTCGCTATTGCCAAAAGATTCAACCGCGAATGGAAGTTTATTACTTATTGGTTAGCAATTGCTCCAATGGCGTCAGCGCTTACATTTCAATCACCGAATGCGCTTCGCTCACAAAACATGATTATTCCACTAATAATTTTTAGCGCTTATGGGCTTTACCAAATACTTGAGTGGATAAATAAAAATCCGACAAGAAAATTGAAAGTTATCTATCTATCCACTGTTATTATTTTGGTGTCTTGGAATTTTGCCAGATATGAACATATGTATTGGGTCCACATGAGCAAGGAATATCCTTTTTCCTCGCAATATGGAGTCAAAGAGTTGGTTGGTTATGTTAATGCTAATCAATCAAAATATAAAAATGTTGTTGTCACGGATAGGTATGATCAACCCTATATTTTGTTCTTGTTTTACTCAAAGTATCTTCCGCAGAATTTTCAGGGAAGTCATTCATTGACAGCAAGAGATAATTTTGGCTTCTCAACTGTCAGAAGTTTTGACAAATACAGGTTTGTTACATTTACAACTTGGGATGAAATTAAAGCCAAATACCCTGAATCTTTAGTAGCGGGCACCACTCAAGAAATACCAAAAGAAGCCAATATCATTAAAAGGATTTATGGTACAAATGGTTATGAATACTTTGATTTGGTAGCTAATTAAAATGGAAAAACTTTCGGTTATTTTGGCAACGAGAAATGAAGAGAAGAACATTGCCCGGTGTTTAGGATCGGTTAAAGACATTGCCGATGAGATAATAGTTGTTGATGAGCATTCAACTGACCGGACTACTGAAATTGCTGAAAGTTTTGGTGCAAAAGTTTATCTTGAACCTCATCATGAAATTTTTCATATAACCAAGGAGAAGGCATTAGAGAAAGCTACCGGTGTTTGGATCCTTCAGCTTGATGCGGATGAAGAAGTTACGCCGGAACTCGCGAGAGAAATAAAAGAAGTAATCGGAATGACAAATGAAGAAATCAAAAAGAGAATTAACCCTGACACCCTTGAAGAGACGCATTTTAGGAAGCACCAGCGTTTGATTGAAGAACGAGACGGGAAGATAGGAAAAAATACCGGGGTGGTTGTTGCTTTCTTTATTCCGAGATTAAACATTTTTCTAGGGAAGCCATTGAGATATGGCGGTGTTTATCCCGACGGGGTTATACGACTTGTAAAAAATGGAAAAGCAAGATTTCCCCAAAAATCGGTACATGAGCAAATAGAGGTAGACGGGGAAGTCTCGTGGCTTTTTAACCCGCTGAAACATTATGATTCTCCGACCCTAAGAAGGTATTTATCAAGAATGAATAGATATACCGATTTGCAAGCAGGTGAGTTTAGATCAAAGAAGGTAAAAGCAAATTTCTTGGGTTTTGTAAGTTATTGTTTGGGTAAACCTCTATATACCTTCGTGAATATTTACTTTCGCCATAAAGGTTTTCTTGATGGAGTAGCCGGATTTTTGTGGGCATTCTTTTCGGCAATGCATTATCCGATTGCGTTCTTTAAGTATGTCAGTTCACTTTCCCAATAAGAAGAGAATTAGAGCTTTTTGCACATGAAGGCGATTTTCTGCCTCATCAAAGACTACCGATTGGGGTCCATCGATGATATCATCCGTCACTTCAAATCCACGATATGCCGGTAAGCAATGCAAGAAAATTGCATCCGCCTTCGCCCGCTTCATTAGCTTTGAATTAATTTGATATGGCGGAAAAACTTTCAGCCTAGTCTTTTTTTCTTTTTCGTCACCCATACTTATCCATGTGTCTGTAACAACAATATCCGCATTTTCGATTGCCTTTTTAGGGTCAACGACCTCAGTAATTTTATTTTTGAGTGTTTTAACAACCTCTTTTTTCATTTCATATCCTTTTGGGGCAGAACAGAAAAACTTCATTCCGAGTTTGTCGCAAAGAATTGCAAGTGAGTGGGTGACATTATTTTCACAATCTCCTATAAAGGTTAGTTTGAGTCCTTTAAGCTTTTTCTTTTTTTCTAAGACCGTGAGGATATCAGCCATCGCCTGGCAGGGGTGTTCAAGGTCGCTTAGGCCGTTTATTACGGGAACTTTCGTGTCTTTTGACAACTCAATTAATTTTTGATGTTCAAAAACTCTTGCCATAATAATGTCGACCATTCTTTCCAGATTTCTGGCTATGTCGGAAGGAGTTTCTCTAACACCCATTTGAATGTCGTTGGGCCCTAAATAAATTGCGTGGGCTCCAAGCTGAGTCATTCCGGTCTCAAATGAAACTCTTGTTCTAAGTGATGGTTTCTCGAAAATCATGGCTAGAGTTAACCCCTTTAATTTATTCGAATATTTCTTTGGATTGTGTTTGATCTTGAGTGCTAGGTTCAGCACTTTCTTTATTTCAGTGGTTGATAGGTCAGAGATGGATAGGAAGCGTCTCGCTTTTTTCTTCATTCCACCTCGAGTATAATTTGGATATGCCTAAAATTGCAAATATTGCCATAGACTCTGGCCCCCTTTCTTCCGGTCATTCGGTTCGGGGTATTGGCGTCTATGCTAGGGAACTTCTGAGGGCTTTGAAAATTGATGGGGTTGATGTCAGAAGCGAAGACTTGAGTAAGTATGATGTTGTTCATTTTACATCGTTTAAGCCGTTTGAAATTTCCCTGCCTTTTTATAAGCCAAAGCACACGAAATTTGTAATTACAATCTATGATTTAATCCCACTCATTTACCCGAAACATTATCCATCCGGGATTAAAGGTGGTATCAGGTTTTTGATAAATAAACTTCTTATTAAGAAGAATGTGGATGCAATTATAACCATTTCTGAAACTTCGAAAAAGGATATTTGTAGGTTTCTAGATGTCAAACCCGAGAAAGTACATGTTATTTATTTAGCTCCCAGACAGACCTTTGTTGGCGGGTTAAAAACCGGATTGAAAGTTGTTAAGGATAAATATAAGCTGCCGGACAAATTTGTACTTTATGTTGGGGATATTAATTACAATAAAAATATTCCGACTCTCATTAAGGCCTGCAAGGTAGCAGATGTAAACTTGGTAATTGCGGGTAAGCAAGCACTCGATTTGGAAGCTGGTGGCATGGACCTGAGATCTCTCAAGGGACCAATGGATTATGTCAGGTTTCTTTTTGGGTTGCCTCACCCAGAACTTGAACATTATCAATTATTGTTAAATGATTTCAAGGATAATCCTAAAGTTTTTAGGTTGGGTTTTGTTCCGGATGAGGATTTGGCAGTAATTTATAAATTATCTACGGTTTATTGTCAGCCATCCTTATATGAAGGCTTTGGTTTGCCTTTAGTTGAGGCGTTTGCATCCGGTTCGCCTGTTGTGGCGAGTAAAACTCAGGCATTAGTTGAAATTGGAGAAGGCGGCGCGATCTTTGCTGATCCGAATGATGTAAATGATTTTGCGGAAAAAATTAGATCTGTCTATGATGATGAGATTTTAAGAAATCAACTTGTTAATACCGGACTAGCTATATCTAAAAAATTTTCCTGGAGAGAGACTGCAGCTCAAACTTTGAATGTCTATAAAAGAGTAATCAAAAATGTCTAGGAAAAATATTTACTTCATAATCGGGCTTTTCGTTGTTTGGAGGCTAACCCTTTTTCTTCTGCAATATCTTGCCATTAGACTTCTTCCGCTTCAGCATGATTTTTTGGGCGGAGGACTATTGAATTATCTAAAAAACCCGTATTTTTGGTCGTGGGCAAATTTTGACGGAGAGCATTATATTGCCTTAGCACGCGAGGGATATAGACCGTTGACCTATTATTTTTTTCCGCTTTTTCCACTATTGATCAGGTTTTTTACAAGAATTTGGGCTAATGGTTTCGGAAGCTATGTGTTTTCCGGTCTTCTGGTTTCTCATTTCGGTTTAATCGTTGCTCTTTTTGGTCTATGGAAGCTGGTCAAGTTGGACTACGAAGATTCAGTCGCTAAGACAACTCTTATTCTTCTTCTATTATTTCCCACATCATTTTATTTTGGGGCGGTGTACACAGAAAGTCTTTTTTTGGCACTATCCGTTTGGTCTTTTTATTTTGCCAGAAAGAAAAAATGGTTTTATTCGGCAATCCTCGCTGGATTATCTTCGGCTACAAGATTGGTGGGAATAATTTTGGTACCCGTTATTTTTTTTGAATTTTATAAGGCCCATAAGAAGCTTGATGGGGGTTGGTGGAAGTTGGTTTTAGTCTTGCCCTTGGCAATGATCGGGTTTTTGATCTATATATACTATCTTTGGCGGGCAACAGGGGATCCGATTAATTTCTATCATACCGTCAGTGTTTTTGGCGCGCAGAGATCTGATAATCTAATTTTGTTGCCCCAGGTATTTTACAGATATATTTTTAGAATCATTCCTTCACTAAATATCAACTATTTTCCTTCGGTCTATGTTGTGTTTTTTGAATTTTTTACAGGAGCAATATTTTTGGTTTTATCTGTTTGGTCATTTATTAAACTCAGGTTTAGTTATGCACTTTTTCTTTCCATGGGTTATTTGCTGCCGACATTCTCCGGTAGTTTTTCATCGATACCAAGGTATGTTTTGATATTGTTTCCGGCATTTATCCTGGTTGCCTTTTATTTGAATAAGGTTCCCAGAATTTTTAAATTTCTGCTATATATACTAATGGCGGTTTCTTTAATTGTTTCAGAGATGTTTTTTATCCGTGGTTATTGGTTATCATGAATAAGAAAATTTTTAATTTTCTAAGACACCCGCTTTTTTCGGGCAGCGCTATCATGATTGGTGGTAGCATGGCCGTCAATGTCATTAATTACGCGTACCATCTTGTGGTTGGACGGATGTTGGGACCTGTAAACTACGGAGTTTTAGCCAGTTTATTCTCGATTCTTTATATTGTTGCAATTGTTCCGACTTCAACTTCGGTTGCTGTTGTGAAATTTATTTCTTCCGCAGAGACCGATAAGTCCGCGGGACGTATTTATTTTGCGATAAATAAACTAGTCTTAATAATTGCCTTTATTTTGGCAATTGCTTTATTGTTTGTCTCGCCTTTTATTGCTTCGTTTTTGCATATAAACAATGTTTTTTTGGTGATACTAATTTCACCAATTCTGTTTTTTTCTTTGATAACCTTGGTCAACCAAGCAACATCCCAAGGCCTTCTTAAATTTATGGGTTTTGTTTTACCGAATATGGCCTCGTCTGTAATAAAGATTGTATTGGGCGTTTTACTTATTGCTTTGGGTTATTCGGTTTTGGGGGCTATGTATGGAGTTTTGCTGGGCGGTGTGTTGGCTTATTTCGTATCCTTGCCCTATATCCGAAAGTTGGTTAAATCTGACGTCGGGAGTGTCGATTATGATATTTACCCATTTTTGCGGTATTCTTTGCCTGTTTTACTACAAGCTCTGGCTTTTACATCTCTTTTTACAACTGATATTATTTTGGTTAAGCATTTTCTTTCGCCGTTTAATGCCGGAATATACGCAGCCCTTTCCACTCTAGGAAAGATCATTTTTTTTGCCTCTTCTCCGATATCTTCCGTGATGTTTCCTGTTGTTTCCGGAAGAGTAGCGAAAGGGGGTAAATATAAAAAGATTTTTTGGGCGTCTTTTGGAGCGACTCTTTTTATATCGCTATTTATAGTATCTCTCTATTATCTGTTCCCAAATCTGGCTATAGGGGTTTTGTATGGCAATGCTTATTTATCCGCTTCAGAAGATCTTATCTGGATGGGTTTTTTTATCTTGGTCTATACACTTGCGGTTTTGTTGGTTAATTTTTCCTTGTCTATTGGAAGGACTAGGGTAATAATATTTCCCGTGGTTGCGGCTCTATCCCAGATTGTTTTCATTTGGATTTTCCATGAAAGCATTAAGGAAGTTATCCAGGTATCGCTGATTGTTTCTACCCTGATGCTTTTGGGTGAAGCGGCATACTTGAGGTATAATCAGCCCGCTAGGTGACATGAAAAAAGCAAAGGTTAAGATACTTTCGGTTATAGTACCGGCTTACAGGCAGGAGCGGACTATAAATAGAGACCTGAGAAATATCCTCTTTACCCTTGATGAAGGGCTTGGACGGGACTATAACTTTGAGGTCATCTGCGTTGTTGACGGACATTTAGATAGAACTTTTGAGGAAGCTTCAAAAATCAAATCCACGAAACTAAAGGTCTATGGTTATAAAAATAATCATGGTAAAGGCCATGCTGTAAGGTTTGGTATGGCGAAGGCCAAGGGAGATATTATTTCTTTTCTTGACGCTGGAATGGATATTAGCCCCAAAGGGATAATGATGCTTCTGGCACATATGAATTGGTACGACGCTGATATAATTGTCGGGTCTAAGAAACATCCGGTCTCGAGAGTTAATTATCCTTTTCTTCGCCGTATACTAAGTTGGGGATACCATCTGGGTGTTAAGGTGCTTTTTGGACTTCATCTATCTGATACCCAGAGCGGAATTAAAATATTTAAGAGAAGTGTTGTTGAAAAGATCCTTCCGCGACTTTTGGTAAAAAGTTATGCAATGGATATTGAGATGTTGTCGGTCGCGAAATACCTAGGCTTTGGCAGGATTTACGAAGCTCCAATTGAAGTTAGGTTTGATAGAAAAACGAGTGCTATAAAATGGAACACCTCGTTTTGGATGGCCTGGGATACGGCGGCAGTTTTTTACAGGTTAAAAATCCTTCATTATTATGACGAAAAGAACCGAAAAAATTGGATTGTGAGTTAAATGGCTAAGTTAAAATTCTTTTTCTTTTTCTCTCTTTTCATTTTTATTTTTCCTCCTCGGGTGGATGCATCGAGTTCGGATAGGTTTGTAACCATAGTTAATCCAGTCCGCATATCTTCCTATAATAAAAACCCCGGGGAAAGCGTTAAAAGCGAGTATGGAATTGTAAAAGAGCATGGATTACCTGCCACATGGCTTTTGACTTATGATGCTTTGGATAATAGAGATGTTATGAAAGTTGTAAGTAGCATGGGTAAAAATCAGGAATTTGGAATATTTTTAGAGATCACGCCAAATTTAGCCCAGAGTTCCCATATTAACTATAACGATACGGGTTTTTGGCAGCATGCCGGCAGTGTTTTTCTATCGGGATATGAGCAGACAGATCGTAAAAAATTAATAGATGCCATTTTTGATAAATTCAAAAGCGTATTTGGTTATTATCCAAAATCAGTTGGTTCCTGGTGGACAGATTCTTATTCGCTTTCATATATACATGACAAGTACGGTGTGACAGCAAACCTTGTCTGTTCAGATCAATTCTCCACAGATGGGTATCAAATTTGGGGGCAGCCATGGGAACTCGCTTATTATCCAAGCAAACTATATTCTAGTGTTCCCGCGGCCGATATGGAGTCAAAAGTGGACGTTGTTAATATTCAGTGGGCTCCAAGAGATCCGCTTAACGGATACAAAAGCAGTTTATATAGTACACAGGATTATTTGGTTGCACCGGAGAAACAGAACATTAGTTATTTTAAGAAGCTTGTTAATTTATATCTTGAAAGCGGTAATCTTAACGGGTTTTCTCAAGTTACAATCGGATTAGAGGCAGACCTTGATCCTGCTGGTTATAAAGGTGAGTATGCAAAACAACTTGAATACGCAAATGAACTTAGGGTGGGGGGTGTGAATATTGTTACTATGTCCGATTTTTCGGATTGGTACAGAAAGAAATTTTCGGGTACACCTGATTACAGGATTGAATCAAGGGACCTTCTTGGAGAAAATGTAAGCTCTTTTTGGTACGGGGGTGCAAGATATCGCTTGTTTTATGTTAAGGATAATAACACCAATGAGTTAAGGATTTTAGACCTAAGAATTTACGGAACAAGTTTGAAAGATCCTTATTACAATTCTCCGAACTTTCAATTTACTCTATCTGAAAATGTTCCTGCGGTTATTGATAACGTCTCAAATTCTAAAGATTTGTGGATATTGGGAGGGGATACTGAAATAATTCCGGGTAGCGACTACTTTACGATAAAAGGGAAAAACATAAATGTACCAGACTTCATAAAGAAGTCTGCGCTCGTCAATGTTACGAAGGTTGACGGCGGCGTTAAGATTTTGATCGTTAATAATTTGGTTTCGGATATGGGTGTTAATATCAAAGGTTTTTCTTCCGAAGCCTTGCATTTTTTTAAACAGAAGCTCGCATTTTTTTATCTATTGATTGGGCGGGGCTGGAATTATTTTAAGAAAGTGGATTATGTAATACCTCAGGGTGAGGTCTATGCATTAATATACTTAAAGTCTCAACCATATGGAAATGTTGTTGTTTACGACGGAGAGTGTTTGCAATGCTCATGGCACACTAAAAACAGACCTCCCGAGTTTTCAAATCTTAGAGGATATGTCAGTAAGTATTCTGGTATGCCGGTGATTTACAATAAAACCATTTTTAGCGCCAAAGACCAGAAAGGGGCAAAAACTGAGTTTGACAAGTTGCGTGCGAAATATATTTATTTGGTTAAATTTGAGAACTATGTAGAAAAATTGCCTTTTTCTCCCGGAGATTTTGGAGTTGAAAAAATTTTTAGCAATGCCAATGCTGAGATTTGGAGGGTACAATAGGTTTATGAATATCTTAGTTTTTTCTTGGAGGGACCCGAAACACCCACTTGCCGGTGGGGCAGAGCAGGTTATGCATGAACATATGAAGGGTTGGGTGGCGGCCGGACATAATGTAACTCTTTTCTCGTCTCAGCCGGGAGGTCTAAGAAGTGATGAAGAAATAGATGGGGTTAAGATTGTCAGAGGAGGTTTTCAATATCTGGGAGTCCAGATTTCCGGATTTTTTTATTACATCAAGAATAGGAGTAATTTTAATTTTATTGTTGATCAGTTCCACGGGGTTCCGTTTTTTACACCCATCTATTCGCGAAAACCGAAGCTTGCGGTTATTCAAGAAATAGCCAGAGATGTTTGGTTAAAGAATTCTCTGGCCTTTCCTCTTAATTTAATTATCGGGACTTTGGGCTTTCTATTTGAACCGATTTTTTTTCTCTTTTACAGAAACGTACCTTTCATGACAGGGTCGGATTCTGCGAAAAAAGATTTGGCTGGATATGGTATTTCCAGAAATAAAATCTACATAGTTCCTCATGGGGTCATTTTACCAGCACTAAAACCGAAAACTAATATAAACAACAAAGTGAAAGGTGCAATAAGTTTTTTGGGTATTTTGTCAAAGGATAAGGGAATTGAAGATGCGATTAAATGTTTTCTGCTCCTAAAAGATTCGTATAATTTCCGTTTTTGGGTAATTGGAAAAGGAGAAAATAAGGATTACGAGAAAAAAATCAGGAATTTTGCAAAACCTTTGGGAAATCGTATTAAATTTTGGGGATATGTAAATGAAAGTAAGAAGTTTCGACTTCTTTCGAAATCATGTCTACTTATTAATCCTTCCATTCACGAGGGTTGGGGTCTGGTAAATATAGAAGCAAATTTCGTTGGAACCCCCGTTGTTGCATATAATTCTGCGGGTTTGGTTGATTCCATTAAGAATGGTGTTAGTGGATTAATTTGTGAAAGAAACCCCTCTTCAATGAAAGAGGCAATTTTATCAGTTACTAGAAATCGGGGGAATTATGAAAAACTTGTCCGCGGAGCGGCTATCTGGAGCAAAAATTTTGATTGGGTAAGGTCCCGTCAAATTAGCTTAAATCTTATTAATGATGTATATTTATGGCGATGATAAATAAATTTATCTCCTTCGTTGTTCCCGCGAGAGACGAGGAAGGTTCTATCGAACCACTTTATAGCGAGATCGCCGCTGTTATGAAAAAAGCGAAAAGATCATTTGAGATAGTTTTTGTTGACGATGGCTCAAAAGACAAAACTTTTCAGAAACTTAAGGAAATTCATAAGTATGATCGAAGGGTAAAAGTTATAAAATTGCGCGGAGGATGGGGAAAAGCGACAGCCCTTCAGGCCGGATTTAATCAGGCTGTTGGCGGAATTATAATTACGATGGATGCGGATCTTCAGGACAACCCCAAAGAAATCCCGAGTTTCATTTCCAAAGTTGAAGAGGGTTACGACTTGGTCGTTGGATGGAAGAAAAAAAGACATGACCCAATTAGCAAAGTCGTCTCGAGTCGGGCTTACAACTTTGTGAGTAGATTAGTAACCGGCGTTAAGCTTCATGACGTTAACTGTGGTTTTCGGGCTTTTAGACGTGAGGTTATTGAGAATATCCACTTTTTTTATGGAGAACTCTTCCGTTTAATTCCCATCATTGCCGTTAAAAGGAACTTTAGGGTTGCAGAGATTCCTGTGGCTCATAGGGCAAGGAAGTATGGTAAATCGAAATATGGATTCGAGCGAGCATTAAAGGGGTTGCTGGATCTTTTAACGGTTGCCTTTTTGACCCGCTACACCAGGAAACCCGGGCACTTCTTCGGACTTCTCGGGTTTATTAGTTTCGCCGGAGGGTTTTTGATCGGAATTTATATTGCTTATCTTAGATTTACTACCGGAAGTATTCAGTATCGATACCCACTACTATTTCTTGGAGTTCTTTTAATGATAATGGGTGTACAATTTGTCTCAACAGGTTTACTCGCAGAGATGATTACAAGCTTCAATCAGAAGGAGAATTTTGAAGGCGATTATATTTCTGAAGTGCTGGATTAATATGGCCAAAAAAAGAGCGCTGATCACCGGCATTACTGGACAGGACGGAAGCTATCTGGCGGAACTTTTACTTTCCAAGAATTACGAGGTTTATGGCGTTGTCAGGAAATCCAGCCAACGCGCTTTTGACAACATTGCTCACGTGCAGGATAAAATCAATCTTTTTTATAGCGACCTTCTTGACCCGGTTTCTCTTAAAAAAATATTTAAGGTAGTCTCTCCGGATGAAATCTATAATTTGGCTTCACAAAGTTCTCCGGGTGAATCTTTTAAGCAACCGGTTTATACAGCTCAAATTACAGGTTTGGGTGCCCACAGGGTTATTGAGACAGCCAAAGATGTTTGTCCGAAAGCTAGGTTTTATCAGGCAAGCAGCAGTGAGATGTTTGGTTGGGCACGCGAGGTTCCGCAAAACGAAGAAACACCTTTTAATCCTGCAAATCCTTATGCTGCTGCCAAGCTATATGCTCATAGCATCGCCAGGATTTATCGCAAAAGTTATGATATGTTTATCTCCTGTGGAATTCTTTTTAATCATGAATCCCCGAGGCGGGGTTTGGAGTTTGTTACGCAAAAGATCGCCTATGCAGCTGCCTGCGCCAAGTTGGGAATCGATACGTCTAAACATTTGAACGAAGAAGGTGAACCAATTGTCAAAGGTGGTAAAGTTGCTCTTGGAAATCTTGCTGCAGAACGTGATTGGGGTTTTGCCGGGGATTACGTGAAGGCTATGTGGCTATCTTTGCAGAAGCCTAAAGCTAACGATTTTGTTGTTGCTACAGGTGTGGTTCATAAAGTGTCTGATTTTTGCCGAGAGGCTTTTGCGTATGTCGGCCTTGATTATAAAAAATTTGTTGTAGTAGATAAGAGATTTATCCGCCCAACCGAAACTGGGCCTTTGATTGGGGACTCGTCTTTTGCAAGACGCACCTTAGGGTGGAAGCCTGAAGTGGATTTTAATCACCTAGTTGCTCTGATGGTTGATGCGAATATAAATAGACTTGGTGGACAGGATAATACAAACTAAAGTATAATGTTTTTCGTAAGTATGAGAAAATCTCTTTCTGTGTTAATTTTGACTTTGGCTGTTTTTTTGTTTTCCTTTAGCCCGGCTTTCGCCAAAACTCCGGTTCCAAGTCCTACACCCGTTCCAAATAGCTATGAACTTTTCTGGCCGTTAAGCGCCGGACTAACTCTTGATTCTCCACTTTTTTTTCTTAAAGAACTGAAAGAGAAGTTTTCGGGGATGCTTTTGGTGGGCGAGGCAAAGAAGGCGGAATATGATCTCACTCTAGCGACAAAACGAATTTTGGAATCTGAGAAGTTGGCCCGGGGTGGAAAACTGGAACTTTCGGACAAATCACTTTCTAAATCGTTGGGGCTAGCTGAATCTTCACAAAAACTTTTTGAAAAAGCCAGAAATAGCGGTGATACCCCGCAAGTGAGAGATGAAGTAATTAAAAAAATCGAGAACATTGACGCTTTCTCCCCAACTTTAAAAGATTTGACCGACGATAACGGTGACAGAATAATTGGTCAAATTCATGACGTATTGGCAAAGGTCCTAAATCTTGTTAAGTAGCAATGGCTACATCTTCTTCAGTTTTCCGCGAATATTCGAGTTTTAATCCTATTGTTTTAGAAAAAAAAGGAAGGTTAAAGATAGCAAGACAGATTTGGGGTGTTTTGAGAAGGGAATTGAGCGATAGAAAACTTACCTCACTGGCCCTGCTTGATATCGGCTGCTCGTCAGGAATAATTACTAACTACCTTTCGGAATATTTTGGCCAAGTTTACGGACTGGATAACGATGAAAACTCAATTACTATCGCTAAGAAAAACTTCAGGCGGAGAAACCTTCACTTTAGTGTTGGCGACGCAATAAGAACTGGCTTACCGGATGAAAGTTTTGACGTTGTTGTCGCAAATCAAGTTTATTATTGTTTTGAATATCCCGGTGATTTTATAAAAGAAGTTTTTAGGGTTGTTAAAAATGGTGGTTTAGTTTTTTTTGGTGCAAGAAATAAATATACCCTTTGGGATGCGCAGTACCATCTTCCGCTTTTAGCATTTCTTCCGAAATTTCTGGCTGACTTTGTGGTTCGAATTTTTGGCAGGTCAGATGGGTTTAGTGCAAAATACATGGATTATTGGCAGCTTGCTAAACTAACCCGGAATTTTGAAGTAAAAAAGATTACGCCCGATATTATTAAAAACCCAAACTATTATGGTTTTAGAGATATTGCCAAAATTGGCTGGTTAACACGGATTTTTCCGGCGAATTTTTGGCGTTTGGTTGAGCCGGTTTTTCCAAACTTTATCTGGATTCTAAGGAAGAAGTGAGCTTTGCAATATCCTTTTTCATTTTAGAGTAGGAAAAATCTGAACGGTATCGTTTCCGGGCGTTTTTTGCCAACTTTTGTGCAAATTTAGGATCATCAAGCAATCTTGTAATCGCAAAAGCCATCGATTTGGGATCCTCCATGGGTACAAGGAGTCCTTCTTTTTCGCTTTCTATATCCTCGGTAATTCCGTCGCAGGCTGTAGAGACGATTGGAATTCCCATTTCCATTGCTTCGTTAATTGTTAAGGCTCCGGCACCTTCTTCGATAGATGGGAAAGCAAATACGGAGCATCTTTTCATAATGATCTTAGGATCATCGACAAACCCTAGAAATTTGGTTTGTTTTGAGATTTTTAGTTTTTCTGCCAGCTTTTTATTTGCGGGAAGCATATCTCCTCCGCCGGCTATAAGGAGCGGAATTTTATAACCCAGATCCAAAATCAATTTATATGCATGTAGAAGAAAATTTACCCCCTTCCTTGGATCATGTCGCGAAAAATAAAATATGTATTTTTTGGGAAGCTTTAAGTTTTTGCTTGATGTAATCTTGCCCTGACCGCGCTTACGGGCGCTAGCAAAGAAGTCGAGCCTCCTAAATTTGTTGGTTCTTATTCTAAACTCCTTTTTAATAATATTTTCGGTAGATTTGTAGTTTGTAATTATTACATCCGCATTTTTTAGGAGAATTGACTCGAGTAGTGCGATAAATTGAACGACCGACCAATAAATCATTGAGTATTTTAACTTTTGTATAAGCCCGTAGTCGCTAATACGTAGAGCTTTTACACCACGTGACCATTCATGGCGGGTAGTAGTAAAGTAATTATCGGCAAGGATTATTCTTTTTCCTAAAAGTTTTTTGAGTATAACTCCGGCAAAACCCCACGGGCCAATTCCCCAGACAATCACCTTTTTATATTTTTCTTTATCTAAAACTTTCTTAATTCCTTCTGCAAACAGGAAAGAATAAAAGGGAAGTCCGGGAAGGGCGTAAACTTTGATATTCAGTAGTGGAATAGCGGGCTTAAAACTTATTAATGTTCCTACCTCGGTTTTTATCTTTTCGTTTTTATCACCCAGTGCGCAAATATAAACTCTGTATTTTAGATCGGTAAGAATTTTTGCTAAGTTGTAGGCATATGCGGAGTAGCCCCCGCCGAAAGCGCCGATTGGGGATTTACCGGAAATAATAAATATTGGTAACTTCTTAGTTTTTGATTTTGCCACGGCCATATTCTAGCTGATCTCAATTTGATTGACAAATTTGGAAAGTTATTGCATTATTGCAGGACAATATGGCAGACAGCGAATTTATTCCCACCAGTGAACCTGTTTTAGATGGAAATGAGTTGAAATATCTTACCGAGGCGATAAAGGTAAATAACTGGATTTCTGCAAATGGCCCGTTTACTCAAAAGTTTGAAAAAGAGTTCGCAAAATGGGTAGGGAAAAAATATGGTGTTGCCTGCAGTAATGGCACAACCGCGATTCATCTTGCGGTTACTTCATTGGGATTGGGACCTGGAGACGAAATAATAATTCCGGATTTTACGATTATGTGTTCTGCCAGCATGCCTATATTATCCGGCGTTAAACCGGTTTTGGTGGATGTTGATAAATATTGGTGTATGGATCCAACTAAAATTGAAGAGAAAATCACAAGGAAAACACGGGCGATAATGCCGGTGCATATGTACGGTAACCCTGCGAATATGGAGGCAATATTGAAGATTGCAAAGAAACACAACCTTTACGTAATTGAGGACGCATGTGCGGCCCATGGGGCGACCGTCGGTGGCAAAAAGGTTGGTTCAATGGGGGACGTCGGATGTTTTAGTTTCTATGCCAGTAAAAATATAACAAGCGGTGAGGGTGGAATGATTGTAACTGACGATGAGAATGTTGCCAACATGGCCAGGATTTTAAGGAGTCAGGGTTTTGAGAAACCGAGATTCATTCATAGATATATAGGGTTTAATTATCGTTTGACTGATATCCAGGCGGCGGTTGCCTATGCCCAGTTTGAGAAAATCGATAAAAAAATAAAAAGACGCCAGGAAATTGCAAGGCACTATCAGAAACTACTCAAGAACGTTCCTGAAATTGAGATCATGCAATCTCCGCCATGGGGCAAGAGCACTTTTTGGATGTTTGGAGTTTTGATTAAGGAATCTTTCGGACGAACACGCGATGAGGTTATGGCGTTACTTAACGAGAAGGGTGTTGGAACGGACCTTTTTTATCTATCCATGAGTTTGCAGCCGGTTTTCAAAAATGGGAAAAACCCGTTATATCCTGACATAAGTAGAAAATATCCCGTTTCGCAGGATGTTGCCCTTCGTGGATTTTATTTGCCTTCGGGTCTCGGAATAACAAAATCCCAGCAGGAGCGGGTAGTTAAGATACTTTTATCTTTAAGAGTGAGGGGGGCAAGAATAATAAGGCCAACTTATAAAAGGGAGGATGAAAGAGGGGTATTTAATGAAATATTAAATGGGAGCGAATGGAAAAATATATCCCTCGGATCGATGAAAAAAGGCGCAGTTATGGGGAACCATTTTCATAAAAAGACTAAAGTCTTTTTCTTTCTAACAAGTGGATCTGCAAAGGTTGACCTTATTGACGTTAAGACTAAAGAGACACAAAGAATTGATATAGAAAAAGGATCCGGAGTAATTTTGGAGCCTAAATATTCACACGCCATTCGTTTTGCGGAAAACTCGGATTTTGTGATGGGAAAATCAATTGAATATAGCAATTCCGAGTCTGATACTTATCCCCACATCGTTCCTGTTGTACAATAGCTTCATGGCTAATACTAACGTTAATAAATGGGGCCAATCTCACCATTGGGAAGAAGCTTGCATTAAAACGAGGAGAAATCTCAATGAAAGAAAAAGGCGGATTTCATTTTTGGAGATTGGTAGAAAAGATAGGGTTTTGGACTTGGGTTGTGGTGATGGCCTTAACGTAAAAGTATTAAGAAAGATGGGTATAAGAGATGTGATCGGGATTGATATTTCACCCGAGCTTCTTTCAATTGCGAGGAAAGAAAATAGAGACAATAAATTTTATTTGGCCTCTGCCGAAAAACTCCCCTTTAAGGCAAATTATTTTGATGTGGTTTTTGTTGATTCTGTTTTTCACCATTTTATGAAGTATGATCGTGCGATAGAAGAGATTAAAAGAGTGTTAAAGAATGGTGGAAAACTTTGTTTTATTGAGCCTCACCGCTCAATCCTTAGGTCTTTTTATGATTTCATATCAACGTCTTTCGTTGCTAATTTTATGCCTTCTCTTAAAAGGCGCGGAAAATCCTATTTGGGAGAAATTAGATTTATGAAACATTGGTTGTCCACGGAAGAAATTTTTTATAAAACCTTATCCAAGATGGGATTTCGGGAAAAGACAAAGCGGTCTGATGTGCTTAGTATAATTGCCACATATGAAGTTTCTAAAAAATAGGTTGGTTCTCCTCGGTTTATTTGTTGCACTAGCCTTTCTTTTTATTGCAACCTTTACAATGAAAGATTATGGAATTAACTGGGATGAACCATTCCATTTTCAGCGAGGGCAAGCGTATCTTCATTATTTTTTAACTGGCAAAACAAATTTTTTAGATCTTCCTCTCTACCCACAACTTAAGGGTTCGTCTGATTTTGTAAGTCTGAAGGGTGAGTCGGAGCTTTTTGATAAAGCTATAAAAAGCAAACAAACAAATAACTCAAACATTAGGAGGAGCTATTTTGCCTCTGATGTTTACAATTTTGAATATTTTGTTAAAAATGACGAGGGTCATCCACCCATAAGTGATATTTTTGCAGCAGGATTTAACTACCTCCTCTACCAAAAGTTGGGGATAATGGGGGACTTGGAGTCTTATCATTTTTACGAGATTTTTTTGAGCTCGGTTCTAGTTCTTGCAGTTTTTATTTTTGTCACTAAGAAGTTGGGAGTTGTTCCGGCTTTAATTTCTTCGATTTCTCTGGCCTCATATCCGTTATTTTTTTCTGAATCCCATTTTAATATAAAAGATCCTCCTGAAGCGGCGTTATTTGGCTTAACCTTAATTCTTTTTTATTTTGGTATCGAAAAAAACAACTGGAAGATTTTATTGGCTTCGGCGGTTTTTGCTGGATTTGCGTTAGGGACAAAGTTAAATCTTTTATTCTCAGTGCTTGTAATCGGACCGTGGCTCGTGTTTGTAGTCTATCGGGAAATCTTTCTAAAGCGTAAGAGATTTGGTTCTTTGAAAAAGATTTGGCCTCTTTTGATCGTATTACTTTTCTATATACCAGTTGTTTTGGGGGTGACCTATATTCTTTGGCCGTTTTTATGGCACGACCCTATGGGTGGGGCTATGAAGGTCCTCGGTTTTTATGAGCAAATAGGTACCGGGACGCCAGGTGAGATGTCTAAGTTTATAGTTCACGGATGGAATACTTATCCCACTCTCTGGATAATCTATACAACCCAAGTGCCAATATTATTTCTATCTATGTTTGGTCTTTTGGCAAGTTTATTTATTTTTTTAAGAAGACGTGACGGATTTTATCTTTTTGTTGTTCTTTGGTTTTTGATACCGGTAATTAGAGCGTCGTATCCCAATGCCGGTATTTACGGCGGAGTTAGGCAAATAATGGAATTTGTTCCGGCTATGGCAATCCTTGCAGGCATTGGAGCAAAAGCTTTAGCAGATTCCCTTAGGAATAAAAAGTTTGCTTATGCGGTCATGTTTTTGGGATTAGCTTTTTCGGTTTATGAGATGGCTAAAATACATCCCAACGAGAATGTCTATTTCAATCAAATAGTCGGCGGTATTCGCGGAGCGCGAGACAAAAACATTCCTTATTGGGGAAACACCTACGGAAATGTTTATATGCAAGGCGTCAATTGGCTAAATAAGAATGCTGAACCAAACGCCAAGCTGGGTCTTCCTATAGCCAACATGATAAACGTTCCCCGGTTGAAGTTGAGAAGTGATATAGATTTCTCCAACGCTTATTGGAGTGGAACAAATAGGGCAGGCGAATATGAAATGGAAATGGATTTTGAATGGCCCCCTAAGTATTGGTATTCGTTTCAATATTACGACAAATATTTGGAGCCTGTTTATATTGCAAGTGTTGACGGCGTACCGCTTTTGAAGGTTTGGAAAAATGATCTTGCACATACCAGACCAGAATTTAAGGAAGAGGCTCAGTATAAACCGAAGTCTATTAATTTTGAGAAAAACGCAACAGGGTTTCAGTTGAAGATTGATATGGGTAAACAAGTTTATCTTACAGGGATAAAGATTAAGCACGGAAATTTCCAGTGTCAAAACGCAAAGCCGGGTTATGTGGCAATTCTCTCCGATGGTGGTAAATGGGTTCAGGAGCCAGACCCAATAAATACTCCTCAGGTTCCGATTACGGCCACCGGTTGGACGGATAATAATTTTGTTTTTTTGTTCCCGGGAAGAAAAGCTCAGATATTTTTGGTAGATCCCCAAGTTGGAAACGCCTGTATTTTTCAAAACGCTGAAATATCAATTACGGGATTAAAGAAGTTGCCATGAAGAAGATGTTGAGGCGGATATCGCTTGGTGTAATTATTATCTCAGTTGTTTATTGGGGTGTGTTTATTTTGATGAACCCAATTTACGGAAAAGCACTCCTTGATGATTTTGCCTATTCTCAAACCGTTAAACATCTTGTTGTTGACGGGTATTTGAAGATCAGTGAATGGTCGACTGCAACTTTAATTTTCCAAGCTTATTGGGGGACACTTTTTTCTAAAATCTTCGGTTTTTCATTCAAGGCTTTAACAATTTCAACAGTAACGATTTTTTATTTTGGAATACTTGCCTTTTATGGAATTTTAAGGAGGCTGAATGTTGGAAGGTTTGAATCTACCGTTTTTTCAATTCTTTATTTTGCATTTCCTTGGAACCTTCTATTTGCCTACAGTTTTATGACAGATATTCCGTTTATTTCTCTATTTATGATTTCACTATATTTCTATATTTGTGGTTTTGAGAAAAACGAACTAAGTAAGTTGTTGATAGGAAGCGTTTTTTTGAGCTTCTCTTTCTTGGTTCGTCAGACTGCGATAATTATTGTTCCATCAATACTAATAATATTTGTATTCAAGGCCGCCAATGATAAAAATTTTAAGCGATTGTTGAAATATATCATCTGGTCATTAGCAATTCCCATTGTCACAATTTTGACCTATTCGTATTGGTTAAGTTTAGATGGAAATAAAACTTTGGCTCAGATATTCTCCTGGGATAAAGGAACTCTTTATATACTTAAGAATTTGATATGGCCGCAGAGCCTTCAAAAAGTTGGTATGGTATCAAGGTATTATGCAGAAACTTTTAATAGAATAGGAATTTACTTTGCGGAGGTTGTTGGGCTTATCTGGCCGGCATTTTTGATTTACAAGTTAAAGTTAGATCACATCAAAAAATCGTTTAAGTTTATGAACGTAGTCTTTTTCATTTTGGTTGCCGGGCTTATTGCCTTTGTTTTTTATCTTCCTCCGTATTCAAAAATGATTTTTCCGAAATTTGAAGGTGCTTTTTTCCCGATTGAAATTTTCAGTTTTATAAATTTCTGGGGTGGGCATGATGCGATTTGGTATAGAATACTTTGGGACAGGTCAGTGCTCCTGTCAATTCCGTTTGCCTCAATCATGTTATTGAGTTTGGGTAGGAGTTTTTGGAAGAAATATTTTTATCTAAAGCCCCGTATGCCCATCTATTTTTATGTTGGCGCAGTAGTTCTCGATATTGCATATTTCTCAGTTTATTTTTACAAGATTTATCTTAACGATTCGCCTAAGTACTCAATTAATGAGATTGTTACCGGATCGTGGCTTTTTTTAGTAACACTTGCAATATTAGTGGCATTAGTTGTAAGCGCCGGCTTTTTTGTGAGAATTAGGAAGTTTGATTTAAAAAGGTCGATCGAACTTTTTCTTTTCATTAATTTTATTTCCATTTTTTTAATTACAATTACTTTGCCATATGTTTGGTTTGAATACGTCATTTCTTTTGTGCCATTTGTTTTTATTGGCTTGGCACTTTTTGCAAAAAAGTTTGGATTAAATAAATTTTTATCAGTCTTGGCGGTGTTGTTTGTTTTATTTATTTCGTTTATTAATACCAAGATTTTTCATACTACCAATGGAGTAGTTTGGGTGACTGCGGAAAAACTTGTTAAAACGGGCATACAACCAAAAAATGTCCAAATTTACGAATTTGCTTGGTATCCTTGGTGGTATTATGAAGATACATTTAGGGCAACTTTGTCCAAATACGATGAAAATAAATTCCAAGTGTTGAAGCTAAAAACTTGGGAGGATCCTAAGCTTAGTGATCTGAATTACACTGTTCAGTTTGTTAGAAATAATAGCCAATGTGGCAATACCGCCATATTGGGTACAAAGGTCGACACCCTGTTTGTTCATGGCATAGCTTGTGCGACAAGTCCATAAAATGAAAAAGATCTCTGTAATAGTAACTACAAAAAATGAAGAAAAGGTTTTGGGCAACCTTTTGGAAAGTATAAAACACCAATCGATACGCGATTACGAGGTTGTCTTGGTTGATAATTTTTCGACAGATAAAACGCTAGAAATTGCGAGAAAATACGGTGCAAGAATTTTCCAGAAGGGCCCGGAAAGAAGTGTTCAGAGAAATTTGGGGGTTGAAAAAGCAGTAGGCGAATATGTTCTAATTCTTGACGCGGATATGCAATTGACAAAGGACGTCTTGTTTGACGGATTAGAGAAGTTTGAAAATGAAACCTATGGAGCTCTTGTGGTTCCTGAAAGATCTGTCGGGGTTGGATTTTGGGCAAAGGTAAAAGCCTTTGAAAGAAGTTTTTATGTTGGCGATTCTTCAATTGAAGCCGCGAGGTTTTTTAGGAAAGATGTTTTCCAAAAATTTGGCGGGTATGACACTTCGATAACCGGACCCGAAGACTATGATTTGCCGTATAGAATGAGACGGAAGGGAGTAAAAATTGGGCGAGTAAGGAGCTTTATACTTCACAACGAGGGAAATTTTTCTCCACTTAAAAGCGCTAAGAAGAAGTTTTATTATGCCTCCCGTGCAAGGATATACCTTAAAAAACACCCCGAACTTTTGTCAACCCAGGGGAACATGCTTATAAGACCGGTTTTTATTAAGAAATGGAAAAGATTAATTAAATATCCGTTTTTAGCTTCTTGCATGTTTATTCTTAAAGGACTTGAGATGGCGGCGGCGGCTTTGGGTTTTTTGTATGGTTTGCTAGGAAGCCGATGACGGGTTAAAATACCGATATGGTCAGTTCTAGGCAAAAAATTATCAGGGGAAAGCGGGTTCTGGTAACCGGAGGAACGGGGTCGTTTGGCCAGATGTTTATCCGGGAAATCTTGAAACTTGGTCCGGCAGAGATAATTGTTTTTAGCCGTGACGAGGATAAGCAGGGAGTTATGAGACTTGAGTACAAAAATGAACCCAGGTTGAGGTTTGTTCTTGGTGATATTAGGGATTTTAGGAGTATCAGGGAAGCGGTTCGTGGAGTTAATATTATTATTCACGCTGCAGCTCTAAAGTGGATTACAGAGGTTGAATATAATGTTTGGGAAGGAATTAAGACCAATGTGATTGGAGCTGAAAATCTGATAGAGGCAGCCAGAGATGAAAATGTAGATAAGGTGGTTGCTCTTTCCACCGACAAGGCTGTAGAACCGGTAAACGCGTATGGCATGGCCAAAGCTCTTCAGGAACGACTTATTACTACGGCAAATCTTTACAATACCGGTAAAAGAACTGTTTTTGTAAACACACGATACGGAAATGTTTTAGGATCGCGCGGGTCTGTAGTTCCACTTTTTAAATCACTTATTAATGAAGGCAAACCGGTTACAATTACAGATCCAAACATGACTAGGTTTATGATGAGTCTCTCAGAAAGTGTCGATTTGGTCCTGGCCGCTCTTGAACAAGGTGTTGGAGGAGAAGTTTTTGTCAGGAAATCGCCCGGTCACACAATTTCAGATTTGGCCGATGTGATGATTAAACATCTTGGTAGCAGTAAAACAAAAGTCGAGAATATTGGGGTAAGGCCCGGGGAGAAGATTCATGAGACTTTGATACCGGTTCATGAATTATCCAGGACCATTGATGCCGGCGATTATTTTATTGTTTTGCCTCAAATAAAAATTGAGGCTATCGAAGCAAAATATAAAACCAAAAAGAGGGCGGGTGGTGTGACACGTTATTCATCTGATATAACCAATAGGCTTACCAAGGCTGATCTTCAGAAAATTTTACTTAAAGAAGGTTTTTTGTGACATGTTGGCCTTATTATGATGAAAGTAGCCATAACCGGCGCCTCGGGTTTTATTGGAAGTCATCTTCTGTCTCGCTTAATTACAGAGAAACACCAGCTGGTGGTATTGGATTTCGACGGACATAATTATCCCGATGGAATTAAGGTGGTTAGAGGAAATTTGTTAAATGGGGAAGGTCTTGATAATTTTTTGGATGGCGTTGACGTTGTTATTCATCTGGCGGGTCAGGTTTTGTCGGGGAAAACTTCGATGGAGGAGGGAAATATCAAAACCACCGCCAATTTAATTAGTGCCTGCAGGTCGGCTAAAATTAAAAAATTTATTTTTGCTTCGACGATAGCAGTATATGGTGACTCGAATGGAAAGATGTTTAGGGAGACTGATACTTGTCATCCGGATACTGAGTATGGTGAAAGTAAATTTGAAGCCGAGATAATGATTAGGAAGTGGTCAAAAGAGGATGGTGGTGTAGCTACAATTTTCAGGTTTTTCAGTATTTACGGACCCGGGAATACAAAGGGGGTTATATATAATTTATGCCACGATTTTATTAAATCGGGAGGAGTGACAATTTACGGAGATGGAAAACAAAAGCGGGATTTGGTTTTTGTTGATGACGTCTCCGAGTTAATTAAACGTTCTTTGGAGGGTAATTTTGATGGCATTTATAACGTTGGAACTGGTAAATATTATTCGATTTTAGACCTCGTTTCAATTTTAGAAAAGATTAGTGGAAGAAAGTGTGAGATTGATTTTCAGAATTCTGATGAATCTAAAGTCGGAGAAGTTATTTATTCGGTTGAAAAATTAAAAAGCGAGTTTGGTTGGCTGCCCGCGACGGATATAAAGAGCGGGATTAAGAAAGTTTTTGAGCATATTACCCAAAATGTCTAGTAAGGTCTTACTTGTAAGCCACGTTTATTCCACTAGTTCAGGTCCGGTATACGGTCCGATTGATGTAGTGGAGAATTATTTGGTAGAAAAGAAAATAAAACACCAAGTAATAAAATACCCTCTTACATCAATTCTGCCTCTGCCGATAAAGTCATTTTCCGAAACTTTAACGACCTTATTTAAGACAATTTTATATAAAGTTGATATTTTTATTGGTATAGACCCGTTAAACGCTTTTGCCGGCGTTATTCTTAGAAAAATAGGGTTTTTGAAAAAGACCGTCTTTTATTGCGTTGACTATACCCCGACAAGGTTTGAAAACAAATTAATTAATTCTATTTATCTCTGGATTGACAGATTTGCCGCCACAAACTCAGATGAGGTTTGGAATGTCTCAAGCCGTATTGTCGACTTGCGGAAGGCACAGGGAATTAGTTTCTCAAAAATTAAGTTAGTCCCAAACTCTCCATCTTTCGGAAAATGTCCAAGACAGAATGCCGGAAAAATAGACAGGAACAAAATTGTTATGGTTTCGGGCTTGACGCATAGCCGTTCGCTGGATCTGGTTCTTTCAGTGTTTAAGAAGGTCCATTCCAAATTCCCGAGAGTAAAACTTACAATTATTGGAACGGGCGGTTATCAGAATAAATTAAAGGCGAGAATTAATAGTTTGGGTATTGATAAATCCGTTTTACTGGTCGGTCAGCTTTCTAATGCCAAACTCTTAATGGAAGTCTCAAAATCAATTTTGGCGCTCTCTATTTACTCGTATTCAAAGGAATACTCATGGGTTTATTATGGGGATTCGAAGAAAACCAGGGAATATCTTGCTTGTGGAACTCCCGTAATAATTACAGACGCGGTTGCGACAAGTATTGATATTAAAAAATATAACGCAGGGGTGGTGATTAAACTAAATGAGAAGGAACTACTCAACGCGATCGAAAAGTTTTTGATGGATCGAAAATTTTGGATTAATACCCGAAAAAATGCAATTGTACTGGCAAAAGAATTTGATATTAATCCAATTTTAGATAGAACCCTTTTGCCTCTGGTTTGAATACCAACTAATTGTTTTTTTTAATCCGATTTGAAATTTCACTTTTGCTGTAAATCCAAATTCTTTCTTGGCACGGGTTACATTCAGTCTTCTTCGTGGTTGTCCGTCGGGTTTCGATTTATCAAAAACAATATTACCGTCAAATTTCAATATTTTAGCAATCGATTTTGCAAGCCGACTAATGGATATTTCAGCGCCGGATCCAATGTTAACAGGATCTGATTTGTCATATTTTTCTGCTGCCTTTAATATTGCGGAGGCGGCGTCCTCAACATATAAAAATTCCCGTGTCGGTTTTCCGGATCCCCAAATTACGACCTGCTTTGAATTTTTATCTTTTGCGTCCATGAATTTTTTTATTAGGGCTGGGATTACATGCGAGGATTTTTCGTTAAAATTATCCCCGGGTCCATAGAGATTTACGGGGAGTAAAAAAATTGAGTTGAAGTTATATTGCTTTCTGTATGCCTGCGATTGCACTAAAAGCATCTTTTTAGCGAGACCGTAGGGTGCGTTTGTTTCTTCCGGGTAACCGTTCCAAAGGTCACTTTCCTTGAAGGGCACCTTTGTGTATTTTGGATAGGCGCAAATTGTTCCGATGGCTACGAATTTTTTAACTCCCCGGGTTTTGGCAGCTTTTATGGCATTCACTCCCATTAAGATGTTGTCGTCAAATAGCTCTGCAGGTTTTTCTTGGTTGTAACCAATTCCCCCTACATGACCCGCCAGATGAATAACAACATCAGCACCCTTGAAAGCTTTGAGACATTTACCATACACCCTTAGGTCAAATTTTTTGCTAGATAGAGCGATGAGCTTTTTGGGGGATAAGGTTTTTAACTTTTCTACGACGTGCATCCCTAAGAAGCCGCTTGCTCCTGTCACTACAACAATTTTGTCTTTCCAAAAATCTTTCACAGCTGGAGTAGTTTAGGATTATACGGTAAAATACTTCCTGTGAAAAGACAAGACGATTTTACGAAAAACCACAACCTCGACTACAAGATTTTGACACATTTCCTTCCCCACGAATATTCCTATGCACAGAAAATTCGTGGCGCGGAAATTTTGCGATATGCAAAAAGGGGCAAAATGCTTGATATTGGAGCCGGCTGTGGTTGGCTTTTAAGATACGCTGATAAAAAAGGAATTGAGGCAATCGGAATTGATATTGCTGATAAAGTAATAAAGGAAAATAAATGGTTTGATAAATTTACAAAATACAAAGCGAAAATTAAGAAGGGGAGCATCTACAAAATTCCATTTGCCGATAATAGTTTTGATTTGGTTGTTGTCTCTGAAGTTTTGGAACATTTGGATAATCCGGAAAAAGCGCTCAAGGAGGTCCGTAGAGTTCTTAAGAAAAACGGAAAATTTGTGTTGTTAATTCCCGGATATAGTTACAATCTTATATACGATAAGATTTTCGTAAGTTTCAAAAAATTAGGAGATGTGGATTATGACACACGGATGAACAAAAAACTTTCTCCGTATAAGCTCTCCCATAAAAAAAGATGGGAGGATCATCACAGATTCACTTATACAATATCGTCGCTAAAGAAATTGATTGGTTTAAGTGGATTTTCGGTGGAGAAGTTTGAAAATTCAGAATTTCTCTCCCCATTTTTTAACACAATTTTTAGCAACATCCTGGGGATCAGGCGAGAAAAAACAGCCTTTTTGGAGAAAGCGGATGTTTTTCTTTTGGACAAAGTCCCGCTTGTTTTAGGCAGTGATTGGATGATAACATCCAAAAAAATATGAAGATAATAGGATTGACAAGCGGTATAACCGGAAACCATGATGCTTCGGCTGCATTGCTGATTGACGGCAAGATTGTCTATTCGATCAGTGAGGAAAGGATTACTAGAATTAAGCACGATAGTCACTTTCCGGTCAATTCCATTAAAGAGGTTCTTAGTTTTAGCGATCTAAAGACGCGGGATATAGATTATTTTGTTTCCGGCGCCCCCAAAGTAAATTTGCTTAGGTTTGTTTTCGTTTACCTCTCCGGTTTTAGGTACACAAGCCTGAAGAAGGTTATTCAGTGGTTTATTGCCCGATTAGCTCTCTTGGCTAATGGTGGCGAGGAGCCCAGATCTCCCGTTGGACCCCATAGTCTCTCAGAGTTTGGAATTCCGGATAAGAAGATAGTTTACGTGCCTCATTATCTCGCCCACGCTGAAACCGCATACAGATATTCGGGGATGGAAGATTGTTTAGTTGTTGCTTGGGATGGTTATGGAATTGATGGAAGCGGGAAGCCTATTTGCGGCACTATTTATAAAGGAGAAAGTGGTGTTTTAACGGAATTGGAAGATGTCGCAGTCTATAACTCCCTTGCGCTTTATTATGGCGCTGTGACTGTGGCTCTTGGGTTTAAGCTAAACGACGGGGAGGGTAAAACAATGGGACTTGCAGTCTATGGTAAAGAGAGTCCTGCAGTTTCCTTAATAAAGAATCTTTTCCCGGTTTTTGAGAAGGGACGGTGGATGCCGAGAAATAATTGGTTGGAGATTAACGGGGTATCAAGGCCTGATTATTTTCGTTTAACTCCGACATATAGACACTTGAGATATTTGATTGAAGAATATGGGGCGGAACAGGTAGCTTTCGCCGCACAGAAAGTTCTTGAGGAGGAAGGAGAAAAATTTTTTAAATATTTGGTTAAAAAATACAAATCAAGAAAAGTAGCCCTAGCCGGCGGAATTTTTTTGAATGTTAAGTTTAATATGAAACTTTTAGAAGGAAAAATTGTTGACGAACTTTTTGTCTATCCAAATCCCGGGGATGGAGGAATTGCTCCGGGGGCTGCGATAGCACATTTTGTAAACATGGGTGGGGAGTTTCCCATTGATCGGATGGAATCTGCATATTTAGGCAGGAGTTTTACAAAATCTGAAATTAGGAAAGCCATACGGCAATCTGGGTCAAAAATTAAAGTTGCTGATTTAGGGTCCGAAATTTACAAAACTGTTGCGAAACATATAATCGACGGAAAGGTTATTGGATGGTTCACAGGTCGCGATGAGTGGGGACCAAGAGCGTTGGGAGCCAGGAGTGTTCTTGCTGACCCGAGGGATATTAAAACAAAAGATAGAATAAACGACAAACTTAAGCAAAGAGATTGGTTCATGCCTTTTGCTCCCGTAATTCTTAATGAATACTTGGGAAAGGTCTTGGAGCATTCTTGGGCGACTCCTTTTATGACTTTAACGGATAATGTTAATCACACACTTGCTAAAAAAATCCCTGCAGCGATTCATATTGACGAGACTGCTAGAGCGCAAGCTATTAAGAAAGAAACCAATTTTGGTTATTACAGAGTGGTTGAGGAATTCTACAAGATTACAAGAATTCCCGTACTTCTTAACACAAGTTTTAATAAACACGGACTTCCGATTGTCCATACACCGGAAGAAGCAATTGAACATTTATTATGGGGTTGTGTAGACGAACTGGTAATTGAGAATTTCTTAATTAAACGAAAGTGAAAAGATTCCTGTTTCCTTTTTTGATTTCCGTCGTTGGGATTATTGTTTGGTACCCAATATTAAAAGTATTTTATCTTCAGGACGAGTGGCAGGGCTTGGGACATATTTTTATCGAAGGGGTCAGTCATCCATTTGCAGGTGCAAATTTTTTTCAATTAATTTTTGGAGAAGATAGGTCTCTGGCACGCCTGCTTGGACTCTTCTTGTTTGGTCGGTTTCCACTCAACGCGCTGCCCGTCGCCATCTTTAGTTTGACTTTTCACCTCCTAAATTCTTGTTTAGTGTTTTTTCTCGCAAATAAAATTTTCAAAAAAGGTATCTTAAGTTTTATTGCAGCCGCGGCATTTATGATCTCCAGCGTTTCCGCAAATGCGGTCTATTGGTTTAGTACTTCAGTTGGTACACTTCCCGCAACCACCTTAATTATTATCGCTATTTTTAATTATTTTGAATATCTCAAAGATGGTTTCGTTAAAAGACTTTACTTGGTGTTTGGGTTATTGTTCGTTTCATTATTTTTTAAGGAGATAGCGACTTTTCTCTTTATATTTTTGCCGATATTTTCGTTGTTGTTTAAACGGGGTAAGGTCGGAGTTTTTGTCAAAAAGTACTGGATTTTTATTATTTTCTTTATCCTGCTTGTAGGTTTCAGGATTCTTCAGCTCAAATCAATGCAAGGGCCTAATGCACTTTTTATTACGGGATCTTCTTCAAATTTCTCAACAACTCTTTTGACGCGTGCTATTTTATATCCGCTAACTTCGTTTTCACTTGAATTTTTTCCTGCGCCGGTTTTAGTAAATTTTGCGCGTGGTGTTACCTCGAATTACTATCCGTTTATTGATGTCGGTCAATTTGATTTAATTTCTCAGACGGCCGTTCTCGATTTAGTTGCTGCTATTTTGTCATTAATAATGTTTTTTGTTTTTAACTTTTTTGTGAATCGTGAAAGATCGGCATTACGAGTCAGAATTGTATTTTGGTTTTTGTTTATAATTTTCAGCTTTTTGCCTTATATCATAATTTCAAAAACGTTCTCTTATCTTGAGTCGAGATATTATTACTTATCTTTGGTGGGTGCTTCTATTATTTTCTCATGGTTTGTCAGCAAAATGTTTGAGTCAAAGCGAATATTGTTTAAGATTTTAGGCATTTCTATTATCAGTTTATATTTTTTCGGGCAGATTAAATATCTTAGAGCTGACCTAGGTTCCGTGGTGAAAGTTAGTGCGGAGAGGGTCAATTTTATCAAGCAGATAGATTTATATATTAAGCCTACTCAAAATCCAAAAAATATTTTTTATATCAGCTCAGACTCTGATTATTATATTGTTGGCAATAAAATACCTTTCCAGCAGGGCACGGGTTATACTTTGATGATATTATCATGGGGGAAGCTGCCGTTACCGGGTAAATTTTTGACAGATCCTTTTCTTTGGGATATAGGTTCACAGGGGTATAAGGAAGATAATGGTGTTGGCTTTGGTTATTTTTCAGATGAGGGTGAACTAAGGATGGCAATTAAGAATCACAATCTTTCAAGGAGCAGTCTAAAAGCGTTTTTCTATGACTCGAAGAAAGAAGTGCTGGTTGATGTTACAAATCAGGTGTCAAACGAAGTTTTCAAAAAATAATCCTATGAATAAAACGAGAAATTTTTCCGAATATTATAAAAACAGATTTTCTTCTCAGGAAGAAAAGAATAAAAACCTAATGTGGAAAGTGTTATGCAAGTTTTACTTGCAAAAATTTGTCCGAAATTCGGATACGGTTCTTGATTTAGGAGCCGGATATTGTGAATTTATAAACAATATTGAATGCAAAAAGAAGATTGCGGTGGATATTAACCCGGACGTAAAAAAATATGCCAATAAAAATGTAAAGATAATAAATAAGGGAGTTTTTGATATTTCAAAGAAAATGAATAATTCTGTTGATGTTGTATTTGTAAGTAATTTTCTTGAACACCTTAATACCAAGGATGAAGTTGTTGATATTTTGAACAGAGTTAATAAGCTCCTTAAGAGTGGAGGTAAGATAATTTTGCTTCAACCTAATATAGATTTGGTGAAAGAATCATATTGGGATTTTATTGATCATAAAGTGGCTCTTAACACCAAGAGTATAAAAGAGGCTTTGGAAATCTCAAACTTTAAGATTGTTTTATTTATCAAACGATTTTTGCCCTATACAACCAAAAATAGGCGAATTCCCATGCTAATTTTCTTATTAAAAATTTATATAAGTTTACCAAGTTTTTTACGTCTCCTTGCCGGACAAACCTTTGTTGTAGCGGTTAAGAAGTGATGTATAACAAAGTTTTTATTTTCCTCAAGCGGTTTGAAATTTTATTTATTTGCTTGCTTTTGATTACCGTGGTCCTTATTTCTTACGGCAAAACCTTGAATATGTATTGGTGGGTGGATGATTGGGGACTATTGTTCAAGATGATCCATCCGGAATCTGCACCGGGAAACCTAGGGACGGGTATATGGGGATCCGGGGCATATCGTTTTCTAGCAACACCTTTTATATTTTTATATCCTTTTTTTGGAACTAACGCCCAACCATATTTTATTTTGGGTCTGGCTCAGTATTTTCTTGCCTCCGTTGTCGTTTATCTTTTTACAAAAGAGCTGCTTCTAAGTAAGAAGGTTGCGATTGGTGCGGCAGTAATCTTTGCCAGCGGTTATTTTGGTTCGTTTGCTTTATATCGTTTATCTAACTCCTATCAATTATCAGATTCTACAATTTCTATTTATTTATCCGCATATTTCCTGATTAGATATTTAAGAGGAACCGGAAAAAATAACTATTTGTTTTCTCTATTTATTTTTGTTTCTGCTCTTATTTTTTTGTTTCTCAGGGTTCACGGCATAATTTTGGTAATATTCGCGGTCTATGGATTTTGGGTAGTTAAAAACTGGAAAAGCGAGCAAAAAAATATTATGCAAAGATTTTTTGAGTTATTGCCTTTTCTTTTCATATACTTTTACCTTTACTTGATCAATTACGCCGGGGGCACAGAATCTTCCGGTCTTTCGGGAGGTGTTATATTCGGTGAGTTTATTAAGTTCTTCTTTTCCGGAACTAATTTTTTACAGATAAACAATTTAATTTATAGTTTTTCCGGCGCCTTAATACCTAACACATGGACCTTGTCATTCTATGGTCTATTTGGCAAAACTTTCTCCGCTGATAAATTGGTTATCGTCACGGGTTATGTCGTCTTAGTTTTAACGGTGATTTTGCCGGTAGCTTTTGAAAAATTCTCCCGCTATTTAGTTTATCTCCCGCTATCGGCCTTGTTTGTGTTTTCAAATATAGTGACGTATTTTATTGCTAATCCGGCAGGTGGTTTGGAATCGTTCAACAGATATATAATGCCATCTTTGGTAGGTACAAGCATATACTTCTCATGTTTATTTATTTCCATACCATTGATTTTTAAGTTATCGGGAAAATATACGTCGGTAATATTTTTCGTATTGATATTTTCCATTTCTTACTCCTTAATACACGCCTCTTATTATTATCAGAATGAAATACTGCAGTTTGTCAGTTACCCCACCCGCAATGCCTATAAAGTTATAAAGGATAATGTTTCAAAAGTCGACGCAAACACAATTTTTCTTATTGACTCTGAAGATGATCCCAGAGTTAAAAATAATTTACTGTCCGGTATGGGTCAGCTTGGCATTTCAATTTTTTATAACTACAACGATTATACAAATGTAGCAGATGGTTTTGATGACCTTTTTTCCCAACTTAGTAATGGGAAGGTTGACTTGAAAGACACATATACTTTTTTTGCGTCCAAGGAATTGGGCTTTGTATCTACAACGGATAATTTTAGAAAGGAACTCTTCACCAAACTGCCCGCAAAATTATTAAACGGGTGGAACTACGTTGGAAATTATGCATTTATCGACAAAGTCGATTATCCAAGTTTGCTACCGACAAGCTTGACAATAAAAATGGTTTTCAGAAGCAAGGAAACATCTAACTTACTGGTTCCTACAAAAGTTTGGTGGATGACGGAAAGGAGGGACACCTATCAGACTTTCTATTCTACTGATCTTAACATCTATAACGACGGTCTTCCTCACCTCTATACTATTTACATTCCGGCGGGAGGAATTAATATAAAAAATATAAGGATAGGGGGTTTTACGGAAGGGAAAGTTGAGATATTATATTCATCGATAGTCAACCTAACTCTTCCGGAATTTGCCGGAAAGAGGATATAAGTAGACAAATGGAAAAACTAACATTAATAATTCCAGCTCACAATGAAGAAGATGTAATTATTTCCACCCTAAAGGATCTTATAAAAAAACTTACGATTCCTTATAAGATTTTGGTGGTTGATGATCACTCCACCGATTCGACGGCAAAATTGGTCAGGAAATTTATGAAAAACCATAAGAATGTGGGGTTCATTGGAAATTACGGAGTAAACCGCGGTTTTTCATCAACATTAAAAATGGGTTTTTCAAAAGCACGTTCGGAATTTGTCTTACCTGTAATGGCCGATTTGTGTGATGATCCAAGGACCATTAACAAGATGTATAAATTGCTTAATGATAATTGGGATATTGTTTGTGGATCACGGTATATGGAAGGAGGGACTAAAAAGGATGGGCCTAAAGTTCAGGGCTTTTTATCTATGTTTGTGTGTAAAAGTTTATACGAAATTACAGGTGTCCCGACCCACGATGTAAGTAACGCTTTTAAGGTATACCGGAAATCTGTTTTGGATAAAGTTAATATAAGGAATGGGGCCGGAGTTGAAATCTCAATGGAAATTACTTTGCAGGCTTTTTTGAAGGACGCAAAAATTACGGAAATTCCGACCCGTTGGAAGGGGCGCACTTTAGGGCAATCAAAGTTTAAGATTGTTCAAAGATCTCCTAAATATGTAAAGATTTATTCTTGGGCTATTTGGAATTCTTTTCGACAGAAGTTTGGACTGAAATTCGAAAGCGATTATGTATATTAAAGTAATCCCTTTTTCTTAAGTTCGTCTTCCGCAGAAGTGAACATGTCTTTTGATTTTTCTTTTTCTCCCCACTCAACCAGCTCTTCGAAACCTTTTTCGAGTGAAATTCTAGGTTGCCAATTAAGAAGGCTTTTTGCCTTTGAGATATTGGCGAAGCAGTGTCTGATATCATTTTTTCTAAATTCGTGGTTTATATTTACTTTACCTTTCCGGTTAAGTTTTTCGGATAAGATTTCGGCAACTCTTTTAATTGAAGTCGGCTTCCCGGAAGCGATGTTTATCACGTTCCCGTTTGCTTTGGTGGAGTTTAGGGCCAGGATAAAGGCTCGGACTACGTCATGGACAGAGACAAAATCTCTTGATTGTAAACCATCTTCGTAACAAACTGCTTCTCCACCGTTCTTGAGGCGGGAAATAAAGATTGCTGTTACTCCCGTGTAAGGATTAGAAAGACTTTGGCGGGGTCCATAAACATTAAATCCGCGTAGTATCACTACCGGAAAATTGTAAAGTGATGAGAACAGAAGACACATGTCTTGTTGAGCCTTTTTAGTAATTGCGTAGATGCTATTTGGATATTCCTTTGCGTTATCCTCTGTTGGCGACTCTTTGACAATTTTTCCGCAGTTCGGGCAATAGATGTTCCAATCCCTTTTTTTAAGTTGTTTTTCGGCTCTTAGAGGTGGACGGACCGTTCCGCATTTTTTACACTTGTAATTTCCCTCACCGAAACCGGTCATGCTTGAGATGGAGACCAATTTCTTGACTGAATGTTTTTCGTTTATCAAAATATCGAGAAGATTTGCGGTTCCGCCTATGTTTGTATCAACATATTTCTTTATCTCGTAATTGCTTTGCGCAACACCGACGGAAGCGGCTAGGTGATAGATTGCGTCAATACCGTTTAAAGCTTTTGCCAACTCGTTTCGATTTCGAACGTCACCTTTAATAAATTTTGCCTTTTTATTTAGGTAAGAGGGGGCCTTACCGTTATGGACCTGTTTTTCAAGGTTATCAAATACTGTTACTTTGTAGCCTTTACTGATAAGTTCATCGACTAAAAATGATCCAATAAAACCAGCTCCTCCTGTAACTAATATTTTGCTATATCTCATTTTTTGGTTACGGCCTTGCAGATTTGCTCGAGGATGGCGTCCCCGCTAAATTTATAATTCCAATCGGGGTAATGAGTTTTAAATTTGGTGACGTCCGAAATATACCAAATATGGTCTCCTGTTCGATTGTCTTCTGAATATTTTATCTTTCCCTTCTTTTTCAAAATCTTTTCAGTTTTTTCAATGGCCTCAAGCATTGAAATGTTGGAATGGCGAGAGCCGCCCATATTGTAAACTTCACCCGGCCTCGGATTTAGATAAAAGTTATAGAAAGCGTTTACTAAGTCGTATGAGTGGATGTTGTCGCGTACCTGCTTTCCTTTATAGCCAAAGATGGTGTAGGGAATTCCATTAGCGATGGCTTTTACCAGATAGTTCAGAAAACCATGGAGCATTGTTCCGGAATGTGCAGGTCCGGTTAGACAGCCGCCTCTAAAAATGCCTGTCTTGAGTCCGAAATACTTTCCGTATTCTTGAGTTAAAACATCTGCAGCTACCTTTGATGCGCCAAAAAGACTGTGGGTGGAATTATCTATACTCATAGTTTCATCAATTCCACGCTCATACCTGTGGCCAGGTTTAATCTCCCATCTTGTAGGAAGTTCAATTAGCGGTAATTCATTTGGTAAGTCACCATAAACTTTATTTGTGGATGTGAAGATAAATACAGCTTCCGGCGAGTAGAGCCTTGTTAATTCCAGCATGTTCGATGTCCCGACTGCATTGACGGAAAAATCCGTCAGCGGCTCTCTGGCTGCCCAGTCGTGGGACGGTTGTGCGGCAGTATGTATGACAAGGTCAAATTTATTATTCTTGAAAATACTCTCGAGGGTTGGGTAGTCTCTGATGTCAACCGCATAGTGTGTATATTGTTTTGGATATTTTGCTTCCAGTAGGCGCCTATTCCATTCAGTTCCGGCGTCCTTCCCAAAATAATAAGCCCGAAAGTTGTTATCGATCCCTATTATTTCAAAATCGTGGTCGGCGAAGAATTTGGTGGATTCTGATCCGATTAGACCGGCTGATCCTGTGATGAGCACACGCTTTGCCATGGTAACCGGAATATATAACTTTATTCGTGCTTATTCAAGTGCTATAAGCTCATTTTGTCTAACGCTTGGGAGTACGTATTTTCCCATGTATTGTTCCTGGCTTTTTTAATGGCGTTACGTCGCAGGGTTTTATATAAATTTTGATTAGAGAAAAGCCTGATTATGGCGGCCGCAGTTTCTCTTGGGTTGTCTTTTGTAACAATTCCGGCATTTGTCTGGATAAGTTCCTTACCAAGTGGTGGAACCTGACTCGTAACTACCGGAAGGCCGGCTGCCAGATACAATCTGATTTTAGTTGCATCAGCCCACCAGCGTGGGGAGCCTTTAATTGCTTTATATGGCGCAAGACCAATGCGATATTTTCTGATTTCTCCGGCGAGGGCTATTTGATCTGTCATGAATCCGTGAAAGACTACGCTCCCCCTCAAGCTTAGTCTTTTAGTTAGCTTTTCAAGTCTTGTAAGATCGCTTTCTCCACCGCCGTAAATATGAAGTTTTGCCCCCGGAAATTTTTTGGTGACTAATTTTAAAGATTCAATTGCAATGTCCGGCCCGTTTTCGGTTCCCAAGGTCCCGGCAAAAACCAGACTGAAGGCTTCGGTCTTTTCAGTTGGAAGATAGTTTATCTGTTCCGGATAAAGTGCGTTGGGAACATGAATTACTTTCGCCGTGTTTTTCTTGTCGAGACCTTGTTTGATCCTTTCCGGCATCATTGCAAGGGAAACATCCCAAATATAATCGGCATATGTGGCTGCGTATTTATCTAAAGCGAGGTAAGTCTTATTAAACCAGCCTGTTTTATATCTTTTTGGAGAATAGTCGGAGACGTAATAAACCACCTTTTTAACTGCCCCGAGTTTTTTGAGTAGTATTCCTGCAATCGCGTTGACCGATTCGAGCCCGATGAATAAGTCGAATCTTGATTTGTTTTGGAGATAATAATCTATGCTTGCCAGAAAATCACGGATCTTGAAGGGAATTCTTGTTCCGACTGAATTTCTTAGAACTAAAAATGGATAAAGCCAGGAGACCATAAATGAAGAGCTAAATCTTTTCGTTAGCTTTCCTTTTGAGTAGGTCTCAATCAAGGGTATAACTCTGTCGCTACCCGGATGAGGCTCGTCTATAAGAACAAACCTTTTCGATTTCGGGAGGAAAAATTTTAACATTGGCTCGATCATCCCGTTTGTGGGAAGTCGCACTCCCTTTTCCCATGGTGAAAAGGTTGTGAAAATTATGTTCAGTTTTTTTGCCATTTTAGCCTGAATTGAATATAATGCACCTGAAAAGGATTATACAATATGTCTGGACATGGAGAAAAAAGGTTTGATAGCTCGTACTACAGGCGGTTTTTCAAAGACTACTCAAATGGGGAGTTTGAAATGTATTGCCGTTGGGCTCTGGGATGGCTTAGGTTCCTCGACAGGTATATTGATTTGAGGAACAGTGCCGGGAAAAGAGTTTTGGAACTTGGAGCTTCGCTTGGTTACTTCTCCAAAATATTTAAGGATCGCGGGTTTGGTGTTTGGGTTACCGATGTCTCCCCATATATTATTAAAAAAGCAAAGAAGTTTAATCGGGGCGCCAATTTTGCTGTTGAGAATGTTGAAAAGGGGATTAATACCGCTGGAGGGTTTGACATAATCTTTGCGTTTGAAGTTTTGGAGCATTTGAAAAATCCTAAAGTGGCCCTCAAAAATATAAAGAAAAAATTAAAAAGCGGGGGAGTGTTTATCTTTTCTACGCCATTTCCGACAAAAAGGTCTCTCGCAGACCCAACACATATAAATGTTCATAATGAGTCTTGGTGGAAAAATCTGGCGAAGAGTGAGAATTTTAGGAGCATAAAAATAGTTCACGCGACGTTCATCCCTTATTTGTATAGATTTAGCTCCCTTTTAAGTATCGGACTACCGGTCAAGACCGATATTCCGTTTGTGAATAGTACCGTCTTTTTTATCCTTAAGAAATGAAGAATAAATATTTCCTGTTATTGTATTTGATAATCGCCGTTATTGGTATTTGGTTTCTCTCAACGTCTTGGCTCCCGCGGGGTTTTACTTTGGCAGGACATGATTCCGGACTTGCTCTTAATATTTCGGACTTTTTTAAGAGCAGACTTTTTGCGTGGAGTGATCAGGGTTTTGGTCAGGATAACTCACCACATTTTGGAAGCATTGTAACTCATGGAATTGATTACTTGTCTGCGGTTTTGAGCAGGGTGCCATATTCCGGAAATTCGGTGTTGGTCTTTTTCTGGCTCTCTTTGGTTTTTGTCTCGGCCTTTATTTTTTCCGTTAGTTTTAAGGATGAATTAGGGGAAATATTCTCAATTATTTTTCCTCCGTTAATTACGGTCAATTTTTTTATCATCCAGTCACTTTTTATTTTTGAACGGGCGAAATACTCCGTCTTGATCGCGTGTATTCTTATGCTATTAATCCTGATGAAATTGAGATTGGGTAAGATAGGCGTTCTCAAGGGAGTTCTTGTTTCTTCACTTGTGTTGTTTTTCTTCAATAGTGGAAGTTGGCTGGGTCTCCCTTTGTATGGAGGCTTCTTTGTTTTGGTTATTGTATTTCTGGTATTTCAACTTTTGACTTCATTCAAGGACCACAATTTTGATGCCTTTAAGAAAGTTGTATTATTTTTAATTTTAAGCGGAATAGGATTTGTCTTAATAAATGCCTATTCGGTATTACCGTACCTATCTACATTTTTTAGTCATGACTATTCACAACTGACCAACCCGGCTGTAATTGACCAAAATAAGGACTGGTTGAGATCGATCAGTCAGGCCGGTTCGTATCTTAACTTTTTCCGGTTGCAGGGAGTTCCTGACTGGTATTCGGGTTCAACTGCAGTTAACCCTGGTCATTCTTATGCGATTGAATATTTGAAAAATCCGTATTTAGTGATTATTAGCTTCATATTACCTATTTTGGCATTTTCTGCTTTTATTCTTGCAAAAAAGAAGGAAGAGAGGAGGTTCGTATCGTTTTTTGGCTTGTTGGTTTTGGTAAGTATGTTTTTTATGGCCGGCAGTCACAAACCGTTAGGTTTTATATATGAATTTTTTTATACGCACATACCGGGCTTTTCTATTTTTAGATCCCCGTATTATAAATTTGGGTCTGCTTTTGTAATCGGAATATCTTTTTTAATAGCTTTTTCGGTATCACGAATATTGCAGAAGATGAAGATTTTTGGGGTAATATTATCTTTCGTCTTTGTGACATTCTGGCTTGGGTATCACTTTGTGATCTTTTACCCAAATAAAATCTTCTCTTGGCAGCCGGGATTGTCTACAAGGCTTCAGGTTCCGGATTATGTTTGGAGTTTTAAGGACTGGGCCGACGGTCAGAACCTGAATGGTAGGATTTTACTTCTACCACCGGTCAACTCTCAATGGCGAAATGACGCCTATGAATGGGGATATTGGAGTTTGACCAATCTGCCGTCATCGCTTTCCGACACCTCATTTCTAAATAATGATGATTTGTTAACGGATGGACAAAATATTCTTATAACCGCGCTCTACAACGCAGTCAAAAATAATGATGAACAGGAATTTTATAGCCTCTCCAGTCTTTTGGGTGTTAAATATATTCTTTTAAGAAATGATGTTTTAGCTGATGACTCGTGGTCAGCGACTGAACCCTCGGCCGGTTATTTATCAAATCTGAATAATTTTAAGAATGTAAATGTGGAAAAAAGTTTTGGCAAGTGGCTTTTGTTTAAGATAAATACTCAAGATACGCCGATGGTCTCATATTCAAATAAACTGGTTTCTTTATCTAGTGGCGGTTTTGGTTTGATGCCGGAGTATCTTACCCGCGGGGATTTTGTCTTTGATACTAATGTTTTAACAAAGCCGGGGATGAGCAGTTTTGTTTCCGAGCAAGCTACCCTTTTTAATTGTTCTTCGTGTAGTGTTGATAAAAAGTCTCCAAATAGATCGCTGCCAGTTGTAAACATCTTGCCCGATTCGAAGCTTTATGTTTTCAAAGATCTTCGTGAAACATCCGCTTTTAAGGTTGCCAAGACAGACATGGAAAAAATATCTTTAGACCTTGGATTTTCGATTAGAAGGGCGGCGGAAACAACAATGATGCTCAGGGACAATCATGATGAAAAATATACAATTATCAGTCTTCAAAAAATGAATCTTTATTTGTCGGATTTATACAATTTACTTCTTAAAAACTCTAACCCTCAAACTGATTTTGGTCTTTTGCAAAGAATTCTGGACGGTTTGAATCCAATAGATTTAGCCTTTAAGAATCAGGTTGGTAGAGATGACTTTGGAAATAGGGGGGAGGAACTACGGACTCAAATGCAGGGCGTGCTTTGGCAGATATATAGAATAAAGAGCTTCTATTTGCCCATACTCTCAAATTTGGACGAACTTCGCCATCATAATATATTTTACGTTAATTTTAGTAACCCTGGTCAATATCGGTTTCAGTTGATTACGGAGTCATTGCCGGTGGGTAGTGATGGCTCTCCTATTTTTCCGGATGCTGTAAGTTATGAGGGTGAAGGCAAAAATCAAAACTTGAAAGTTGATGTTAATGGTGGTGCTGGTACATTTGGGTTGAACTTAGATAAAAGCGGGAATGGTCAGATTACACTTGGTTTTAACAATTTACCAAATTTATATAAATTTGGAGGTATATCCTCTCAACCTTTTCCGACAGGGGATCAGAGGTGTCTAAAGGGGAAAATAACATCTTTCAGAAATAGCTCTTCATATAGAATTAACTTGAAGGTTTCCGATACTTCCCAGAGGTTTAAGTTTTTAATAAAATCGGATGAGACGTCGTTATCCTCCACAAATAAGTTTCTTCACGGTGACGAAGAGTTTGGTATAGACCCGATTTCTTTCGGTGGAACGTTTTCGTATTTATATGAACCACGTAATGCAAAAGATCCAGCCTTTTATTTGTGTGGCTCTGGCGATAAGGAGCCAAAAGTTGATTCTGTGGAAGTTTATGAGATAGCTTCTCCGTCATTTATTTCGTTTAATCCTTCAAATAATTTTACTGTTCATGGTGTGCCAATAGTCAGTTATTCAAAAGTGGACCCCACAGAGTACAAAGTCAAAGTTGATAATAATGATGGTTTTGTTTTGATCTTGGACAATACCTTCAATTCTTTATGGAAGGTTAGAAGGAGTAATGGTACGGTGTTGGATGAGACACGGCACTTTACCGTTAATGGTTATGAAAATGGTTGGCTAATAAATAAAGATGACGGTAACGATTTTGTTATTGAATATCTTCCTCAGAAGTTATTTAAGATAGGCGTTGCCGTGTCTGTAATGAGTTTGTTCATTACATTTATTGGTGTTATTGTTTTTAGGAGACGAAAATGAAAGAAATAATTGGAAGATTTTTAGGATTGGAAGTAGGTGTAGAAAAATGGATTTACCAGAATCGGTTCAAGATTATCCGCTTTTTAATTGCTGCTATTTTTTTAAGACTTTTCTCGGCAGTTCCTTATTTGAATTTAATTATCAGTCCGGAATATGTTTATTATTTAATGGTGATTGCCGGGATTTTAATTTTTAACATTAAGGTCTCTGGCTTGATAATTTCTGCAATATTTCTTTTTATTGTTTCTTTTGGATTTTTCGCGATGGGAACCGTAGAAATAGCCGAGTCTGTTGGTAATTTTATCTATGTGATTTTATTCTTTGGCGCTCTTAAAGCAATCTTTGCGTATGAATAAGTTGGTAATGTTTTTCCTTGTAGCCGCGCTCGTGATTTTTCGTGGAATTTTTTCAGGATCTGTCTTTTGGGGAGACGCCCCACATTTTTTCCCGGAAGAAGTTGTGCAATTTCAGCATGAACCTTTGAGTTGGACAGCTCTGGGTAATAATTTTGGTGGCGTTAACTTGCCGCTTTGGCTTTCTCCTTTGATGTTTCTTTGGCGCTACATACCTCCGCAATTTCTTTTTGTTTTCCCATCAATTCTACTTTCAGCTGCCGGTTCATGGCTTTTAACAAGACATCTTAAATTTGGTAAACAAGCTCAGTTTATTTCTGCTTCAGTATACACATTTAATACATACTTTCTGCTGTTGGTTGATGGCGGTCAGATGGGGGTAGAACTCTCATATGGAATCTTTCCATTTACACTCCTTTTTCTTAAAAAATTCATTGATGCGCCCAAATTTAAAAGTTTTTACCCGGCTTTAATTGTCTTGATATTAAACGGTCTGGCTGACCCCAGGATTGCTTTGATTGCAGTTGCCACGATGGTAGTTTGGAACGTTTCGGATGTAAAAAAATTGTTTTCTTTGGTTCCGGTAGGTATTTTTTGGCTTCTTATAAATTCATTCTGGGTACTTCCATTCGTCTTAAGTAAAGGCGGCTTGTCAGCTCTTGGTACTTTAGGTGTTCAGCCTGTAAAGTTTTATGATCCGTTTTTACTTTTTTCGCCTCATTATCCGGACAATTTATTCGGGAAGCTTAACTCCCCACCTTTATATTTTTTGTTTATACCGATTTTAACTGCTATCGGATTTGTAATTTCTAAGAAACTGAAAAATATTGAGTATTTTTTGCTTTATATCTTTTTTTCGATTTTGGCAGCGATTCCAATGGGGATAGTTTTTCGGGATTCAACCAAGTTTTATATACCGGTAATTCTTTTTGCCGGAATTTTGATTGGTTGGACGGTAGAGGTTATTAAACGTAGCTGGTTTACGGTAATAACGTTTTTATTTATTATTTTTCTGGTTAGCCCGACAATCTCAGGAAAGATGAATTTTGTCCTGTCAGGGCGAGCGCAAAGTTCGGACTTTGTGAAAATCTATAATAATTTGAAAAATGGATCGGGATTTTTTAGAACGGCTTGGTTTCCCGAACGTCACCCGATGGCATTTGAGACCGAGCAAAACCCCGGAATCGACGCGAAGGACTTAACCAAGATGGTTCCCTTTAGCCATATAAACATCGGTGAAGACCCGTTCAACTTTATAAATAATGAGTCGTTTGTCGATAACTTCAAAACGTTAGGAATTAAATATTTACTTTTATCGGGTAATCCCCGAGAGGTTAGCAAAACGGAAGAGGAGCAGAAGAATTGGGACAGTATAATTACCGCGGTGAGTAAAACAAAAGGGCTTGAAAGGGTTGATTGGGGTGTTAATTTTCCGATTTTCAAGATTGACGACGTATATCCCCACTTTTTTATGGTCGATAAATTAATAGGAGTTGTTGGTGCCCCAATCTCTATGAAGTATCCGACCATTTATTTTGAAGACGGCAAAATTGACCCAAGGACATTAACAAATGTCGATCCAAAATCTTTTACTATTTTTTTCAATGGTAAGGATAAAAACGATTTGTTGATGAGTGAACTTCAAAAGTATTTTGTTTTCCCTGATAGTGCTAAATCCTCACAGTGGGGAGTTTTTGACACAACTCAATATCTTAAATATCGATATCAACTTCTCATAAGGGGTATCAACTTTAATGATTTTGATTATGGTGGCGGTATTGCTTTTTCAAGCATAAAAGGTGAAAAGATAAGCTTTAATTTCAAAGTTCCCGGTGACGGGGATTATATTTTGGGTCGGCGAACTATGGGGACCGGCGATAGCGGTATGGGTTGGAAGATTGATGAACCTAAACATCTGGCCGAAGGAAATTTTAGTTACACACTAACTAACGATTCTGGGTTGGAGGTGCTTAACGCGGTTGCTTTAATTCCGGTTGATGCTTTTAATAAAGCTCGGATTTCCTCCGATGGTTTACTCAATAGGTTTGGAACCTTGTCAATTGGTGATCTTGGTGATTTAACTAAAATTCGAACGCTAAGTTTTAAGGAGGCGGATACGCTGAATTACAACTTCGATGTCTCGGGCGGCCCCGGCTGGATTATTTTCACTGATAATTTTAATCCGTCATGGGAAGCCAAAAACACCGACACGCTTTTGCACATGCCTATTTATTCTATGGTCAATGGTTTTTATATCGGTGATACGTCGGGAAAAGTTAATATTAGGTATAAAGGACAGGACGATTTTCGCCGTGGGGTCTTAATATCCTTAGTTACTCTTGGTACACTGATATTGGTCTATGTGACATATGAGAAACTACTTAAAAGAAATTCTAGAAACTAAGACTTTCGTCCAGACGTTAATAACCTCATCAGGGACAATTGTAAACGGAATTCTTGGCCTCATCTTTTATTTTGTTTTGGCAAGGAGTCTGGGGCCGGTATCTTTTGGTGTATTTTCAGCCTCTGTTGCGGTACTTACACTGCTAGGTGATATCGCAAACGTGGGTAGTGACACGGGGACGGTTAGGTTTGTCGGAAAATATATTAATTCTGATCAAGCGAAGGCTCTTAAGTTTCTAAAACTTTCACTTGAGGTAAGGATGATATCGTGGCTGGTATTTTTAGTTGCCGGTTGGTTTCTTGTTCCTTATCTTGTTACTGCTTTCTTTGCCAAACCGGGATTGATATTACCAATCCGACTTGCTTTTATTGGAGTAGGATCCTACTTATTGTTTTCCTTTTCTACTTACGCCCTGCAATCATTGCAGAAATATTGGGTTTGGAACGGGGTAAACATAGGGACAAACCTTATGCGCCTTTTGGTGACCTTTGTCCTGATTTATTTTGGCATCTTAAATCAAACCTCCGCGCTTACACTTTATGTTATCGTTCCGGCTCTGGGTTTTCTCGTCGGACTGACTTTTTTACCGAAGTTTTTGGGTACTAAAAACGAGTTCGCGGTTGCGAGAGAATTTTTTCATTACAATGTTTGGGTGGCAATTTTTACTTTAATTGCCGCATTCGGAGGAAGAATTGATACACTTCTTTCGACTCGTTTTTTGTCTTTGTATGACTTGGGAATTTATTCTTCGGCGGTTCAACTCGCGAGTGTGGTTCCATCGATTGTTTTTGCGATCGGTACGGTTGTTGCGCCAAAATTGGCAGGTTTTGATAGTGATCTGAAGGCAAAGAATTACCTGAAGAAAGTTCAGCTGTTTACTTTATTTCTCGCAGTTATAGGTGTTTTATTTGCTATTCCCCTTGCCAGATTTGTCATTCCGTTTTTTTATGGGAAGAATTATTTTGACGCAATTTATCCATTCTCTGTTTTAATAGTTGCCCAGGCCATTTTCCTTATTTCAATCCCGGCTCACACCTCAGTCTTTTATTATTTTGAGAACCCCAAGCTTTTTGTATTCATCGCTTTGGGAAACATTATTTTGACCATCTCGGCAGGTTGGTATTTGATTACAAACTTCGGTTTTATGGGAGCTGCCTATACAGTACTAATCGGAAATATGTTCAATTTTGTCGTTCCGGCTTTCTGGGTAGTGCGCAAGTTCACAAATCAAAAATAATATGAAAATCTCCGCCCATGTCTTGGTCAAAAACGAGGAAAGATTTGTTTGGTTTGCGGTGATGTCCGTGATTAACTACGTTGATGAAGTCTTTGTTTGGGATAACGGCTCAAGTGATAAAACCAGCAAGATAGTTAGTCTAATTAAAAGCCCGAAGGTAAAATTTAGAAAAGTGCCGGAAATGTCGCTTCAAAAAGCCCGTGAGGAGATGATTCACGAAACTAAAGCTGATTGGATATTTATTTTGGATGGCGATGAAATCTGGCATGACAGCTCGATCTTTGAAATAAGAAACGGAATTGAAAAAAGTGGGGACAATAAAGATTGCATAGTGGTTCCTAATTATATGTTGGTTGGTGATATATACCATTTTCAAGAAAGAGAGGCCGGGAGGTATAACGTTGCCGGTAGAAGAGGGCACTATAATATACGCGCTGTTAGAAACACTAAAGGGCTTCATGTTGAAGGTGTGTACGGGAATGAGGCTTTTGTGACAAAAGAAGGAATTAAGGTTCAGGACCTGCCGGAGAATCGAATTTTAATGTTGAATTCTCCTTATTTGCATGCAAGTTTTTTAAAGAGGAAAAAATTTGAAATTGGAGACGGTTTTCCATCAGATTTTTACTACCCCGAAGTTTTTTTTAGGAGTAGACCGGAAATAGTTCCATCCCCTTGGGGGTCTATGAGTGGCAATTTCAAGTTTCTATCGTTTGTCGAAACCCCGTTTAGAAAAATTTATAGGCGTACCTTTTTATCTTTCAAAAAGCATGGATATTGATTACCAGGATTACTATCGGGATAGGGATTATCTTAAATATAAGGAGATGTTTAGGAACATCTTTATGATGCGTTTTCGGATAATTAAAAGGTTTATCAATAAAGGCAGGGTTCTTGAAATTGGATGTTCAAACGGGACTTTTCTAGAAATATTTAAGAACGACGGGTGGAATACGTTAGGTATTGAACCATCCCAAAATTACAAGTTAGCCGGAGAAGCGGGTATAAGAGTCATCCATGAATATTTTGAGGAAGCGCGATTGCCTAAAAATTACTTTGATCTTGTGGTTTTGAACCATACATTGGAGCATATGGAAAACCCATTGAAGGTTTTGAGAAAGGTTAATTCGGTTTTGAAAAAAGACGGTATTGTTTTTGTTGATGTTCCAAATGTGGGCAGTCTTTTATCGAGGATTATGCGTGATAAATGGCCTTACTTATTACCGGAAGAACATAAGTGGCAATTTACCAGGTCAAGTCTGGGCGAGATATTTGAACGAGCCGGCTTCAAAATTATTTTTTGGAAATCCCGTTCGGGTATTTTTGAATATGCTAATCCTATTAAAGAAGTTGGCAGAAAAAGGTTTATCTACGACATTGCTTCATTCCCGTTTTCGCTAGCTGCTACGGCACTTAATATGGGGGACAGTATGAGTATGATAGGTAAGAAGTAAATTATGAAGAAAATTTATCTTGTTTTGGCCGGTCTTCTGATATTACATTTTTTTGTATTATCGATGCTGCAATTTACGGCTTGGCCGGAAATGTTTTCATTTCCATATATGATCAATCATGGGTTTTTAATATACAAGGACTTTCATCATGCTTATCAGCCACTTTTAACGATTATTTTATCTTTTGTTTATGGAGCTTTTGGTTACAATCTTAAAGCACTCGAATTTTTCACTTGGACAACGATATTGATAAGTGATCTTTTAATATTTTTTCTTTCCGTCAAGCTGTTCGGAAAGAGATTTTTATCTTTTATCCCCCTGGTTATATTTATTGCCCTTCAGCCATTTTTTGAGGGTAATATGCTTTGGTTTGATTTAGCAACCTTGCCCTTTATTTTGGCATCAATCTATTTTCTTTTTGACAAAAAATATCTTTGGTCCGGGGTGTTTATATCTCTGGCAATTTTAGTCAAACAGCAAATAATAATCTTTCTTGTGGGGTATTTTATCTATTTATGGCTCAGGAAAATTAACTTAAAAAACTTTCTGGGTTTTGCGGTTGGCGGCGTAATTCCTGTGGCGGTTATTTTTCTGGCATTTTTTGTAAATGGGTCTTTGCCTGATTATTTCTTTTGGACCTTGGAGTTTCCCCTGAAATATCTCCCTAAAATTCCCGGTTATGCTATGTGGCCTGCTACGAAGCAGATTCTGATAATGTCAGTTTTGGTATCACCAATTCTATTCGTGTTGAGAAAATCCGGTAGGACTGCCGAGAATATTTTTTTAGGGATTCTGACGATTGCTGCTATTTTCTCCTCACTTCCCAGATTTTCCTACTTTCATCTTCAGCCAATGGTTGGGGTTTATTCGATTTTTATCGGATGTCTTGTTGTTCCAAAAAAGCGATATTTATTCTTACTAATTCCTTTAGCGATTTTTCTTTATGTTTTTAGACAAAACCTAATCTTTTTCAATCTGCCACCAAGGTTTTTTGATAATGATGCCAAGAGGCTGTCAACTTTAGTTGATCAAAATGTTTCTTTAGACCAAAAGGTATATCTACTTGGGCCAAACTCGTTGATTTATGTTTTATCGAACCGTGTTCCCCCAAAACCTTGGATAGAAAACTATGTTTGGCATTTTGAAATACCAGGAATGCAGGAAAAGATGCTTAATGGTTGGAAGGTGAACCCTCCACAGGTTATTATTTGGTCGGATGTGAGCCCGGGTAATTGGTTTGACATTGGAACATACCAGCCGAAGGAAGTTACAGACTGGATAAGAAAAAATTACATAAAAGAAAAACAGATTGATGATGGTGTGTGGTTATGGAGGATTAAGTGAAAATCGCGTTCATAAATATTTATCAGAGCAAAGTTTTTCGTGGTTCTGAAACGTTTGTTTCAGAGCTCTCAAAACGTCTTGCAAAAAATCACGAAGTAGATGTCCTGACGTCTATCGATACGGTTCGTATCTGGAAGAAAAAATATGACGTAATAATTCCAACAAATGGCAGACTTCAGGCGTTTTTAGTTCGGGTAATCACTTGGCTTTACCGAGGTAAAGTGATTATTTCCGGGCAATCAGGAATTGGCTTTGATGATAGGTTGAATTTATATAGCTTTCCTGACCGTTTTGTTGCACTGACCGATTATCAGCTTACTTGGGCCAAAAAGAAAAACCCGTTTGTGAGATCGATAAAGATTCCAAACGGTGTTGATATAAAAAAGTTTCAGAATGACGAATCGCGTTTGGCCGGGGAAAAGAGAGTGTTATCCGTGGGTGCTTTAGAAAAAAATAAAAGGCACGAATTAACAATTAAAGCTGTTTCTAAAATTGATGGCGCGAGTTTGAAGATAGTAGGCAAGGGGAGTGAAGAAAAAAAACTACAAGATTACGGAAGGGTTTGTTTGGGTGGTAGATTTCAAATAGTATCCCTGCCTTATAATCAAATAGAGCGCGTTTATAAATCGGCTGATGTTTTTGTCTTTCCGACGGTTCCCTGGGAGTCTTTTGGAATAGTCATGCTTGAGGCCATGGCCTCCGGGCTTCCCGTTGTCGCAGGAAGCGACCCGATTCGTAGAGAGGTAGTAGGAGACGCGGGAATTTTAGCAGACCCGGCAGACGTTGATAATTATGCAAGAGCTATTGAAAGGGCTCTGAAAACAAATTGGGGAGATAAACCCCGAAAGCAGGCGGAAAAGTTTGATTGGGATAAAATTGCCGATAAGTATGAGAAACTATTGAACGAGCTATGAATGTTTCTGTAATAATTCCGGTTTTTAATGAGGAAAACGACATTTTAGAATGCCTTAGGTCTCTATCGGATCAGTCGGAAACTGATTTTGAAATAATAATTGTTGACGATGGTTCAAAAGACGGAACACTGAAGCGTGTTGAGGAATCAGGAGTGAAATGTCTTATTTTAAGACAGAATCACAAAGGGGCGGGAGCTGCGAGAAACTTGGCGGCAAAAAAGGCAAAGGGAAAGATCTTGGTTTTTGTGGATGCTGACATGACTTTTGATGTTCATTTTTTAGAAAAACTCACTGAACCAATTCGTAAAGATCTTTGCTACGGAACCTTTAGCAAGGAAGAGCTTCTTGCCAATAAGGATAATGTTTGGGCTATATGTTGGAATTTGAACAGGGGTTTACCCAGAGACCGGATGCATGACGATAGCTATCCCGATAGGCAGAAAGTTTTTCGCGCGATTTTGAAAGAGAAATTCGATGCTGTGGGCGGTTTTGATATCAGAGGAGGATATATTGATGATTGGACACTTTCCGAAAGGTTGGGAGTTCTAGCCGTGAACGCACCGGGAGCTATTTTATATCACAAAAATCCGGGATCATTATCAGAAGTTTTTGATCAATCAAGGTGGATGGCAAAACGAGTATATAAGCTTGGTATAGCCGGAATTTTGATCGCCCTTATCCGTGTTTCCCTACCAGTTTCCGTTTTAATGGGGACATTCGGTGCGCTCGGTTTTTTGATTCCAAGGTTTTTTGTGTTTAAGCTGGTTTCTGATTTTGGTCAATTCGTGGGTATATTTGAGTATATTGGCGGAA